>JAEWIW010000328.1 GCA_023386855.1 Bacteroidota bacterium
TTCCCACCTACCCCATTCAACAGGGATCAGCAGCAGTATTAACAATATTTACTTCCAGTATGGAATCCACTGTTTCAAGGGCCAGCCTTTTTTCAAGGTCAAAAAACAGTCCTTATATTGGCAAAACCCTGCCCGGAAAAGTGTTGGGCATTGTCAACGGAATGCAATCTTTTATTAATCCTTAAACTGAACTTATGAATGAACAAAATACCAATACAGGTGTAACCTATGGATTGATCGCCGGCCTTTCGCTGATCGTGCTTACGGTATTGCTATACCTGGGCGGCGTGGAATATTTCCTTGGTCCATTTGCTTATACTTCTTATATCATAGTAATTGTTCTTGCCGTTCTTGCTGCATTGAAAAAGAAGAAGCTCAATGGCGGTTACCTTCCTTTTGCCGAAGCTTTGAAGATCACCTTCTCAGTATTTGCCATCGCTTTCCTGGCACAGGTGCTGTTCAATTATATATTGATGAATTTTATCGATACCGGCTTCCGTGATGCACTGACACAGGCCACTTATGATAAGATGGAATCGATGATGAGAAGATTTGGCGCTACCGATGAGCAGATCGACAAGCAGCTGGATGCCGCAATGAAAGATAACCCTCATTCCATCAAGAATGCCATGCTGGGTTATGCCATCTGGTGTATCGTATTCTTCCTGGTATCACTGATCATTTCAGCGATCGTCAAGAAGAACAAACCCGAATTTGAGAACTCGTTCAATCAAAGTTAAGATGGACTTTTCTGTTGTTGTGCCTTTATTTAATGAAGAAGAGTCCCTGCCGGAATTGTGTGCATGGATCGAAAGAGTGGCGAATGAAAATGATTTCAGCTACGAGATTATCCTTGTAGATGATGGAAGCACTGATGATTCATGGACAGTGGTGGAATCACTTGCTTCCGCCAACCCAGCTATAAAAGGCATCCGGTTCCAGCGCAACTATGGAAAATCTGCTGCCCTCAACGAAGGTTTCAAGGAAACTTCCGGCGCTGTGGTGATCACTATGGATGCTGATCTCCAGGATAGCCCGGATGAAATACCCGGACTGGTTTCCATGATCCGCGATCAGAAATACGATTTGGTGAGCGGGTGGAAAAAGACCCGGCACGATCCCATCAGCAAAACCATTCCTTCCAAGTTCTTTAACTGGGTTACCACCAAGGCTTCAGGAATATACCTCCATGATTTCAATTGCGGGCTGAAAGCCTACCGGAGCAAAGTGGTTAAAAATATTGAAGTATATGGTGAGATGCACCGCTATATCCCCCTGATAGCCAAATGGTCAGGTTTTCAAAAGATAGGTGAAAAAGTAGTGGTGCACAGGCCCCGAAAATACGGAAAGTCAAAATTCGGTCTAGAGCGTTTCATCAATGGATTTCTCGACCTGGCCTCCATTATGTTCGTGGGAAAATTTGCCAAACGCCCAATGCACTTTTTTGGATTATGGGGCACCCTGTTCTTTATGTTTGGCTTCCTGATCTTTCTCTATCTTACCATTTCCAAATTTATCTTTGACGTTACAGGTTTAACCCAGCGTCCTCTTTTCTTTTTTGCCATACTGGCCATGATCATTGGAACGCAATTGTTCGTTACAGGTTTCCTGGCAGAACTGATCGCCCGGAATTCACCAACAAGGAACCATTATTATATCGACAAAAAAATAGGGCTGTAAATAAGTCCTGAACCGACTGGATGAAAAAGATCGTGATCATTGGACCCGCCCATCCGCTCCGTGGTGGCCTGGCTACATTTAACCAGCGACTGGCCAAAGAGTTCATTGACGAGGGCCATGATTGTTCGATCTATTCTTTTTCACTTCAATATCCATCATTTCTTTTTCCTGGTACTACCCAATATGCTACGGGGCCTGCACCGGAAGGAATCGACATACATTCCGCGATCAATTCAGTTAACCCGCTGAACTGGATCAAAGTAGGCAACAGGCTTAGGAAATTAAATCCAGACCTTATCGTTGTACGCTATTGGCTGCCTTTTATGGGGCCTGCCCTTGGAACTATTTTAAGAAGGGTGAGAAAAAACCGTCATACCCGGATCATCGCGATCACCGACAACGTGATTCCACATGAAAAAAGACCTGGTGACCGGCCATTTACCCAATATTTTTTAAGGGCTTGTGATGGATTCATTACTATGAGCAAGAAAGTGATGGACGACCTTCGCAGTTTCACTTCCACGAAGCCTGCTATCCAGGTTCAGCACCCATTGTATGATAATTTCGGGGCACCTGTTTCAATGAAAGAAGCCAGGCGGGCGCTTGGTCTTCCGGAGCATCAACGCATCATGCTGTTCTTCGGTTTTATCAGGAAGTATAAAGGGCTGGATATTTTTTTCGATGCAGTGGCTGAATTGAAACACATGTACCGCGATAATCCTGCGGATATGCCTAAATTATTGGTGGCAGGTGAATTTTATGAAGAAGAACAACCTTACCTCGACCAAATCAAAGCCCTGGGTATTGAAGAGAATGTAATATTGAGAACCCAGTTTATTCCTGATGAGGAGGTGAAGTACTACCTGTGTTCTGCAGATATGGTTGTGCAGCCTTACCGCAATGCCACGCAAAGCGGGGTTACTCCCCTTGCCTATCATTTTGAGCGGCCTATGATCGTCACCAATGTTGGCGGCCTGCCCTCGCTGGTACCGCATATGAAGGTTGGTCTTGTAGCAGAACCTGTCAAAGAAGCTTTGGCAGCTGCCATTACCCGGTTCTATGAATTAGGAGAAAATTTTTTTATTGCGCATCTTCGCGTCGAAAAAGAAAAATATTCCTGGAATAAACTGGTGTCTGCCATCTTCGAAGTGGCAGGAATACCAACAAAGAAGATATGATCCACAGAAGTAAAGCTCCGCTCAGGATTGGCCTTGCCGGTGGCGGAACAGATGTTAGTCCGTATTGTGACCTCTATGGTGGCGCCATTCTTAATGCTACAGTATCCTTATATGCCTACGCAAACCTTCAGCCTTTACAGGAAGAAAAGCTCATCTTTAATGCCGTTGACCGGAAGGAAGAACAATCTTTCTCCCTTGAAAAAGCCTTGCCGATTGATGGAACACTGGACCTGCTAAAAGGGGTTTATAATCATTTGATAAGGGTATATTCACTGCCACCAACAGGATTCAGGCTATCAACCTTCGTTGATGCTCCTGCGGGGTCTGGACTCGGCACATCCTCAACGCTTGTGGTAGCCATTATAAGCGCGTTCGCAGAAATGTTCAAGCTTCCGCTCGGCGAATATGATATTGCGCAAATGGCTTACGAAATTGAAAGAAAGGAACTGAATATGGCAGGTGGCCGGCAGGATCAATATGCTGCTACATTTGGTGGCGTCAACTTCATGGAATTCATGGCCGATGAAAAAGTAATTGTAAATCCCTTAAGGATCAAGCAGCAATATCTTTTTGAGCTGGAAAACAACCTGGTATTGTATTACACGGCCACCAGCAGGGAATCTGCAAAGATCATCGAAAAACAGAGCCAGAACGTGGTCAATAAAGAAGGGCGCTCCATTGAAGCAATGCACCAGTTGAAAGCACAGGCACAGATGATGAAGGAAGCACTGCTGAAAGGAAAGATCCACGAGATCGGCGAGATACTTGATTATGGATTCCAGCAGAAAAGAAAAATGGCCGAAGGCATTTCCAATTCATTCATGGAGGAGATCTATTCTTCCGCGAAGGAAGCCGGGGCTACCGGTGGAAAAATTTCCGGTGCAGGTGGCGGAGGATTCATGATCTTTTACTGCCCCGAGAATACAAAATATAAGGTACAGGAAGCACTTGCCCGCTTCGGCGGTATTTGCAGGAACTACCAGTTTGTTGACCATGGCGTTACCAGCTGGACCATTTAAACAATGAAAATTTAAAACATGCTCGATAAAATAAAGCAGATCATAGGATCATCGATTGATGTAAAGAAAAAGATCCTTGAAGACGAAAAGTTGATGAACACTGTTGACACC
>JAEWIW010000055.1 GCA_023386855.1 Bacteroidota bacterium
TGGTATTCTTTTCAACGAACAGCATATGGTAGATAGCAGAGATTTGTGTGATCTGCTCTTTGGTATATCCTTTTCTTTGCAGCCCAACAATATTCACTCCCATATAACTCAGGGGTTCCCTTGCTGCTTTTACAAATGGAGGTACATCCTTGCGGATTACGGTATGCCCGGCAATATAGGTATGCGCGCCAATATGTATGAACTGGTGCGCACCGGCAAGTCCACCAAGGATGGCATAATCATCAACGGTAACATGCCCGGCCAGCTGAACCGCATTGGCCAGGATCACATGGTCGCCCAAAATACAATCATGTGCAACATGCGCATAAGCCATCAGGAGACAATCTGATCCTACAACGGTTTTCCATTTATCCTTTGTTCCACGGTGAATGGTTACACATTCGCGGATGGTTGTATTATCGCCCACTTCAGTGGTGGTCACTTCCCCTACGAACTTAAGATCCTGGGGAATGGCGCCGATTACTGCGCCCGGAAAAATTTTGCAATTGCTGCCAATGGTCGTTCCCTCGAAAATGACGGAGTTAGACATGATATGTGTTCCATCGCCGATACTGACATTGTCGTGTATTGCGGCAAACGGATCAATGGTAACATTGTTCCCGATCTTTGCATTAGGATGAATATATGCGAGGGGACTGATCATACTTACGCTTTAGGTCTTTTTACAATTTGAGCTACTAATTCGGCCTCTGTTACCAGTTTATCGCCAACATATATTGTTCCTCTCATTTCACAAATCCCTCTGCGTATCGGGCTGATCAATTCCATTTTCAGGAGCAGCGTGTCTCCCGGAACAACTTTTTGTTTGAACTTGCAATTTTCTATCTTAAGAAAATAAGTGTCGTATTTATCTTCCGTATCCCTTGGAATCGCAAGGAATCCACCAGCCTGTGCCAGCGCCTCCACCTGCAATACGCCAGGCATTACACAGTTACCAGGGAAATGCCCCTGGAAGAAAGGTTCATTATAAGTTACATTCTTTATTGCCACCACTTTCTTATCTGTCAGCTCGATCACTTTATCTACCATCAGGAAAGGATACCTGTGCGGCAATACCTGTTCTATCTGGTGAATGTCCATGATCGGGGGCTGGCTTGGATTATATTTCGGTATCTCGCCTTTCTGCCTGATCCGCTTAATATGTTCCTTGATCTTTTTAGCAAACTTCACATTGGCAGCATGCCCCGGCCGGTTGGCTATGATATGTGCCTTGAAGGGATATCCCACCAGCGCCAGGTCGCCCACCACATCCAGCAGCTTATGTCGTGCCGGTTCATTAGGAAACCTCAGGCTAAGGTTATTGAGTATTCCAGCTTCACTGACCTGTACATCCTTCTTTTTGAAGATCTTCGAGATCCTGTTCACCTGGTCTTCTGTTACCGGCTTATCCACTACCACGATCGCGTTATTGATATCACCACCCTTGATAAGGTTGTTGGATACCAGCATTTCCAGTTCATGGAAGAAAGAGAACGTGCGACAGGGCGCAATTTCCCTGTTAAAATCCCTGATATTCTTGAGCATCGCATGCTGCGTGCCGAGAACTGGCGAGTTGAAGTCGATCAGGGTATTGATACGGTAATCATGGTAGGGTAATGCTACCATTTCTACCTTTTTCTCTTCATCAACAAAAGTGATATTATTCTCCAGTGTATAGTAAATCTTGGGGGCACTCTGCTGCAGTGTTCCTGTTTTTTCAAGAACATCAACAAAAGGTTGTGCGCTTCCATCCAGGATGGGTACTTCTTCACCATCGATTTCAATCAGGAGGTTGTCTATTCCCATTCCCACCAGTGAGGCCATGAGATGCTCTACTGTGCTGACTTTTGCCCCGTTGACTTCAAGCGTGGTGCTCCTGTTGGTTTCTACCACGTTATCTACATCCGCCTTGATCAGGGTTTTTTCGGGAAGATCTACCCGTTGAAAAACAATGCCTGTATTGGGTTCTGCAGGCTTTAACCGCATAGTAACCGACTGCCCGGTATGAATGCCGGCACCCGATATCGTAATTTCCTCTTTGATTGTGTGCTGAAAGGACTGTCCGTTGTTTGTCGACTCCATAAGCTGCGAAAGTAAGGAAAAACCTACTTTCAGATACCAGCTTTTTCCGTCATTAACTGTCTTACAAGGTTTTCGAGTTCACTGATCCTTTTTTCCAGGTCGGGCAGGTTACGGGTTATCGCCTGGCTTCTCAATGCGCTGGTATAATCAAATGCAGGAGATCCTGTAACGGTTGAATTGGGGACCTTGATGGATTTGCTGACACCGCTCTGGGCATTGATCCTGGCACCATCGGCGATCTGGATATGACCTACAATACCCGCCTGTCCGCCGATCATAACATTATTACCGATCTTGGTACTTCCGCTAACCCCCGCCTGTGCGGCAATAGCTGTATTATGACCCACTTCAACATTATGTGCAATCTGGATAAGGTTATCCAGCTTGGCTCCCTCGCGGATCAGGGTTGATCCCATGGTTGCCCTGTCGATAGTGGCATTGGCCCCGATCTCGACATTGTTCTCAATAACTACATTGCCGATCTGGGGTACTTTCTTATATGATCCATCGGGCTGTGGCGCAAAGCCAAAACCATCGCTTCCTATTACGGTACCGGCATGAATGGTTACATTGTCGCCAATGATACAATCATGGTAAACTCTCACGCCTGGATGAAGAATGGTGTTGTCGCCAATCCGGGCATTATTCCCGATATAGACATTCGGGTAAACCTTGACATTATTTCCAAGTACAACCTGTTCACCGATAAAGGCAAAAGCGCCAACGTAAATGTTCTCGCCCAGTTTAGCAGAGCTGGCAATATAGGAAGGGTCCTGGATGCCGGTAAGCTGCTGGGCTACCACTTCCTGGTATTTGGTTAGAAGGGTAGCAAAAGCACTGTAGGCATTTTCAACCCTGATCAGGGTTGGCTGAACATCCTGCTTCAATTCCTGCGAAGCATTGATGATAATGATGGATGCGCTGGTGCTGTAAATGAAATCCTCGTATTTGGGGTTGGCAAGGAAAGTAAGCTGCCCTTCACGGGCCTCTTCAATCTTTCCAATTGAACTCACCAGCGTATCAGGATTCCCCTCTACCGTTCCGCTGATCATCATCGCTATCTGTGCTGCAGTGAATTGCATATATGTTTTGTTATCTCAGGTGGCAAATATAGAATTTTTTCACAGGGGTGGCGATGGTTTGCTGTATCAGCGCATGCTCCACTCCTGAAATATCCGTTACGGTTCCGTCTTTAAACAGGATATCGATTTTTTCTTCGGTAGGGTTGTAGGTGGTATTCTGGGCTACACCAGTAAAAACGAAATAATTCGCTTCTTCGTCCGTGATCTGCAAATTTTCCGCAACTTTTTTTCTCAACTCCTCTACATCATCCTCCTGGAAGGGCGTTGACTGGAGCTTTACCTTGAACAACTTCCGGTCGACCAGCAATGTGCTGAGTGCCGACAGCACCTTGTCTTCATGGAATACCCAGTTCTTGATGGTGGCCATAACATCATAATCATCAAGCATACAGAACTTGTCGAGGTGCTTTTCCATATCAGGGGCTTCCTGCTGTTGCAAAAAGAAATCAAAGGGGATGGAAGTAGACGCCACTTTTATTCCTTTGCTGATCAGCTCCTTGGCTCTCTCGATGATCTTTACCAGCAGCATTTCCGCCGCAAGCACGGTTTTATGGAGGTAAACCTGCCAATACATCAGCCTCCTGGATAAAAGAAATTTTTCAATGGAATAAATACCCTTTTCTTCCACCATCAGTCGGCCATGGTGCACTATCAGCATCTTGATGATCCTGTCGTACCCGATCACCCCTTCCGCTACTCCGGTGAAGAAACTGTCTCTCGACAGGTAATCCATCCTGTCTACATCAATTTGGCCCGAGATGAGCTGGTGAAGGAATTTTTTGGGATAGGAATCCTGGAATATGCTTAATGCCATATCCAGTTCGCCATGGAATTCTTTATTCAATTTCTCCATGATCATGAGTGAAAGGGTTTCGTGATGCGTATCCCTGATCAGCACATTCTCAAGAGAATGGGAAAATGGCCCATGCCCGATATCATGCAGCAGGATGGCAGCTTTGGCCGCAACCTCCTCCGGGCCGGTGATATCAACGCCCTTGCTTTTTAATTCAGAAAGGGCATTACACATTAAATGATAGGCTCCCAGCGAATGATGAAGCCTTGAATGAACAGCACCGGGGTAAACAAGATGGGCAAATGCCATCTGGTTGATCCTCCTAAGACGCTGGTAACATGGATGGGCAACGATCTTCAGAATGAGCGGGTCGTCGAGTGTTATAAAGCCATAAACAGGGTCATTGATGATCTTTCTAGTCCTGTTACTCATTCTGTTGCTTAATTGTTAAATGAACCGAAGCAAAATAGCCTGCAAAAGTACGAATGCCAGGCAGATAAAATAATTTTGTTAGCTTGTTGAGCCTAAGGAGCAAAAAAAGATATAACCAGCGAATAAAAACGAATAAACCAGTATGGGTGTTGCCAAAATTTTATGGGTGGATGATGAAATGGAAAGTCTTCAATCCCAGATCCTGTTTCTTGAGAACAAAGGATACGAGGTAAAAGCACTGACCAATGGTTTTGATGCAATAGATTACCTGAAAGAAAATCATGTTGATGTAGTTCTCCTCGATGAATCCATGCCCGGTATCACAGGGCTTGAAACCCTTGCCCAGATCAAGGAGATCAGTAGCCAGACACCCGTTGTGCTGATTACCAAGAATGAAACCGAGAACCTGATGGACGATGCGATCGGGAGCCAGATCACCGATTACCTGATCAAACCCGTCAACCCCAACCAGGTTTTGCTCAGCCTTAAAAAGATCATCGATAACAAACGCCTGGTTGCGGAAAAAACTACCACGGCCTACCAGCAACAGTTCCGTAATCTCTTCATGGCACTCAACAGCAACCCGGATCATAATGAGTGGATGGATATCTATAAAAAGCTGGTGTACTGGGAACTTGAAATGGAAAAAAGCGATAGTCCTGAAATGCGTGAAGTGCTTCAATCGCAGAAGAGCGAAGCCAACACGGAGTTTTTCAAGTTTGTTTCAAAGAATTATTCGAAATGGGTGGCGCCAAAAAGTGATACAGGGCCAATCATGTCGCACAGTCTTTTTAAATTTAAAGTGCTGCCGCATGTTGAAAAAGGAATACCTACTTTCTTTGTTCTGATCGATAATTTACGGTTCGACCAATGGAAGGCGATACAGCCCCTTTTTTCTGAAAGCTTCCGGATTTTGGAAGAAGAAACTTTTTACAGTATACTTCCTACTGCAACGCAATACAGCAGGAATGCGATCTTCAGCGGTCTTCTTCCAATTGATATTGAAAAACAGTTTCCTTCGAGCTGGAAGAATGATGAAGAGGAAGGAGGAAAGAACCTGTTTGAAGAGGAGTTCTTCCGTTCCCAGCTAAAACGATTGAGGAGAGAGGATATCAGGATGTCTTATACAAAGGTGTTAAATCACCAGGCCGGCCAGGAACTGGTCAATAACATGCATAACCTGCTGAGTAATGATCTTAACGTGATCGTTTACAATTTCGTGGATATGCTTAGTCATGCCCGTACGGAAATGGAAGTGCTGAAAGAACTGGCCAGCGATGAAATGAGTTACCGATCTGTTACCAGGAGCTGGTTTGAACACAGCCCATTGAACCAGGCCTTAAAGAAAATTGCGGATAAAAAATTCAATCTTATTCTTGCTACCGATCATGGAAGTGTTAGGGTGAAAACACCAGCGAAAGTGATTGGCGATAAGCAAACCACCACTAACCTTCGATATAAACATGGCCGTAATCTTAATTATGAGCCACGTGATGTGCTTGCTTTCCGTGATCCAAAAGAGGCAGGGCTTCCTTCACCAACAGTGAATTCCTCCTTTATTTTTGCCAAGGAGGATCTCTTCTTATGTTATCCCAATAATTACAACTACTATGTAAATTATTACCGCAACACATTCCAGCATGGAGGCATCAGCCTTGAAGAAATGATTGTTCCCGTAATTAAAATGACTACAAGATAGTAGCTTTGCAGCCATGAAATACACACAGAATACCCTCGATAAAATAGAAAGGATCCTCGATGAGATGGAGTACGTGGTCCGTTATGAGCGGGGAAATTTTCAAAGTGGGTATTGTATACTGGAACAAAAGAAAGTGGTGGTATTGAATAAATTCCTGCAGATGGAAGGTAGGATCAATACCCTGATGGATATTATTCCTCAATTGAAAATCGAACCTTCGCACCTGACCCAGGAAGCAAGGAAGACCTACGATGAGATCATAGCGCGGAAGGAAGAACAGGCCGAACAGTCGGAAGGTAAAGCAGAAGAATAATCATAACCAGATAAGAAAAACATCGTGGCAAATCAAAGGATAAGAGTGGAGGTTTTGGGATCAGGGACCAGTACAGGCATCCCCATGATCGGGTGCGACTGCGAGGTTTGCAGGTCTTCGGATCCCAGGGATAA
>JAEWIW010000136.1 GCA_023386855.1 Bacteroidota bacterium
TAGACCCCGTGGCACGGGGGCGTGGCACGGCCCCGTGCCACGGGGTACCTTACCAGGCTTCTTCCTCGTCTTTTTTCCTCTTCACCAGGTTTAAATTGATCACCCATTCATTCATGGAATAAAGCATCTCCAGTTCAACCTTGAAATCGCGGTAACGTGTATCGGCAGTGGGAAAATAAAAAGTGGATACAGAAAAATCATGCGATTCATCCAGCTCGGCCATCTCCCCTACCAGGTAAATCTTGCTGCCATCCACCAGGGTTACAGGCGTCGTTTTCAATTGACGAAAAATTTTCCTGTATTCCTTTGATGCCAGTTCAAACTCATCATGACTATACATCACTGCCTGCCAGCTTGCAGTGGAATCAGAAAGCGAATGATATTTCCCTACTATACAACTCCTTGCTCCCGGAAGCTTGACTGTAGATGCATAATGCTCGAATTCACCCTGCGATAATACAAGATCGCCAGTGATATTATTAAAGTTGTTGGGATAATCGAGAAGTACTTCAGCAAAGGCTTTTGAAAATGATGAACTGCGAAGGTTTACAAGGTTCTGTGCAGCTGCACTTACATAAAGTAATGCCGCCACACACATCATAGTGAGTGATTTCATAGGATCAAGATTTGCACAAGGATAAGAAACTATTTCTTTTTTCCCAACTGCAATCTCATTCCACCAAAAAATTTTATTCCCTGGTTAGGTGCATAAACATAATTAGGATCAAATGTTAAGGCATAGGGATTTTCAGTTGTAGCCCTAACTCTTCCCTGCGCATCGTATTGAACTTTCTTATCAAAAGGATCATGTGATCTTGCAATGATAAAAGCCGCTGAAGATGATGGAGTAAAATTCAACAGGTTCTTGATTCCTCCATACACACTGATCCCATTGCGCATTTTCTTTGTGAATTGTATATTCTGTATGCTCCAAACCGGTGAAATTCCTGGCCGGGGATCCGTTGAAGAAAGCAAGAGTAATAACATGGCACCATACACATTCCCTGTATAATCAATGCTGAATAAATTTCGTGGGAAGTTGTAAGATATCGCCCAGTTACCTGACCATTGTTCTGTGAATAACTGCCTGCGCTTTTTCATTTTTCCTTCCATATCCTTTTCAGCTGTCTTCACATCCATCATTGTTAAACCTGCATTCATGGTTAACCTGTTGCTGAACGCCATCTCTGCATTGATGCTGGCTCCCATTGATGTGGAATAGCCTTCAAGATTATCATAAATGATCTGGTTGGGATTGGAAAGATAATCAGGAATGATCCTGTTGAAAAAATAAGTGTACCAGGCCGACATATCCAGGTTAAGCCAGCGATCACTCCATTGCACTCTTTTAACATAGTTAAGATTTACATTGATACTCCGTTCCGGCCTTAGCGCATTCCTTATAATTACTTCCCTTGCCCCGGTAAGCGCGGCGTGTTCTTCCGTGAAAAGATTTACTACCCTGAAACCTGTGCCTGCATTGAATCGTAAAGCATCATGGTTATCCAATTCAAGTTTATAGGCAAACCTTGGTGTAAAAATCAACCCATGCCTTCTATCATGATCCATCCTGGCCCCTGCCAATAACCTGTGTTTTTTATTCAGCAATATTTCCTGCTGGATAAAAATCCCAGGAATGAAAATTTTATCCGGGCGATTGACATTACCGCCAATTGTTCCCGTGGCAGGAGTATTATCATCATAGTAGGTATACTTCGTTGCCAGGCCCATCAACAGCTCAACATTATTCCATTCTTGCTGCCATGTAAGCTGGCCAAATGCCACTTTCTGTTCAGCATTGAATATCCTGTTACCGTATGCTGATCGCTGATCATGACTGTTGAATGAATAAGATAGATTCAGGTTAGGCCTTGCAGGAAGCTGGTAATGACCAATAACCTCGAACCTTGATGTTAGTATATGCTCTCCATACACACTGTCTGTTCCCCTGAATAATTTATTCCAGTTCATTTCACCACCCCAACGATCTTCATATATATACCTCAATGCAAGAGAAGCCATCCTGTTCTCCTTTCTTTCCAAGCTATATTTATTGAATAAAGAAACCCGTTTTTGTAAAGTGACATCCGTAAAATGATCATTGTTCCTGTCTTTCGGTGTATCATAATAAAAGCTGCTGATGCCAAGAAGCGAATGAACCTTTTTTGAAAGCCTGTACGACATTCCAAGGTCTGCATTATGTTCAAGCCAGCTCGTAGTTGATAAATCTGCAAAAAACCGTGGCGTCTTCAAAGGGTTTTTAGTGATCACATTGATCAGACCACCCATCGCTTCCGAGCCATATAAAGAAGAAGCCGGGCCTTTCACTACTTCTATCCTTTCAATCAATGCATTGGGAATGCCAAACAATCCATATACAGAAGCCAGTGAACTTACAATGGGCATTCCATCGATCAACACCATTGTATATGGTCCTTCCAACCCATTAATATGAATATCGCCGGTATTGCAGACATTACAATTCAATTGCGGCCGCACACCGTTGATCATCTGCATGGCATCGAACAATGCCGGCGAAGGGTTTTTAATAAAAAACTGAGAAGTATACACTTCTACAGGAACAGGGCTGGCAGTACGTTTCACCGCCTTCATGGTACCCGTGATCACCACCTGTTGCAGGTCCTTGCGAAATGGTGATAAACTATCACTGTCTGCATCCTCCTGCTGACCATATAAAGTCAGACAGGAACCCCAAAGCAAAAGACTTAAAAATATTTTCATTTTTAGACTTGTCTAAATTTTAATTTAGATAAATATAAATAAAAATCAAATACACGCTAAAATGATTTCGACAGGCCTTTAAAGCCGTTATAAAACAAAGGAGACCTGGTGCATCACCATTGATGCAGCGACTTACCGTTGGTTGCGATCCAATAAATATTAATTAATGAAACTCCAGAAGATTCCCAGCCTGATTTGCAGGCCCGGGTAAGGATAGCCGGGGATATAAACCTGGTTACCGGTGAAGGCACCTGTTGAAACCTGGAAACTGTTCAGGTTTTCAGCCCTTAGGTAAGCCGTGAAGGTCCTGATCCGGAAATGTACATAAGCCGCCACTTCCGGAATTTTCATCTTTACCGTGGTGGTATCCTGGTTGAAGAACTGGCCAATCATTGGCGAGTAGCCATCAGCCTTGTATGGAGTAAAATACCGGAATTCAAGTCCTGTACTGATACGGAGATTTTTAAAGCCAAGGTTACCATCATAACCAACCTGGTTACGGGTTAACACCAATGGCAGGTTAACCGGGGCATCACCTGCTTTTTGCTGAACGATGACCCAGGTACGCCAGTTAAAATTTTTACTGAGATGAAACTCTTTCTGCAAGGAAATTTTCAGGAAATTGAAAACACCTGATGCCTGGCCGGGATCTACATAATTACGGTAATACAAGTAATTATTGAAGAGATAGTAACTACCGGAGATACTGAAATCATTTTCCTCATTCTCCAGCGCTCCAAACAGGTGTATATAATTTTCCTTGTTATAATCTGCAGGCTGTTCCGACAAATAAAAACTGCTTTGAGGATTATAG
>JAEWIW010000162.1 GCA_023386855.1 Bacteroidota bacterium
TCCATTCCTGCAAGTATTCTTAATAGTGTTGATTTACCACTGCCATTCCTGGCTACAATGGCGATCTTGTCGCCTTCTTCAATATGAAAGGAAATATTATGAAACAGGGGCTTGATGCCAAATGATTTGGTCAGTCCTTCTACAGAAACATAGTGCATCCGGCAAATATATTGAATTGAAGCCTGCCATTAATGCCGGCCATGGGGTATAGCAATATACTGGCTATTTTTTAAGAAACTTCAGGCAAACAGGAGAGGGAACTTCAATCACGATGCCTGTTTCAGCGAGAAGTCCTGATTCTTTATTCCTGGTAAACACAACAATATTATTGCTTTGCTGGTTTGCCACGAGCAGGTATTTTCCTGTTGGATCAATAACAAAATTCCTTGGCGTAGTGCCTAACGTAGGTTGAAAGCCTACGGATTTCAGTGTTCCTGTATGTTTATCGATCGAAAAAATGCCGATGGTATTGGATGCCGCGCGATTGGAAGCATAAAGAAAATTTCCATCAGGAGAAACATGAATATCCGCGCTGCCTTTTGTTTCGCTATAATCCGCAGGGTGTGCATTGATGGATTGAAATGCTTTCAGTTGGCCATCATGATATTGAAAGGCAGTGATCCTTCCTGATAATTCTTCTATCAGGTAAACAAATTTGCCATTGGGATGAAAGCTGAGATGCCTGGGCCCGGAACCAGGACTAACAGAAACCACTTTGGCATTGGCTTCATCGAGCGGCTTTGCCGCTTTTGGGTTGAAAGGATATGAAGTGATCTTATCGGTGCCCAGGTCGGTGGCCAGCACATATTTACCATCAGGAGAAAATAGGGTCATATGCACATGTGCTTTTTCCTGCCGCATTTTATTGGCACCAGTACCGGTATGTTGAATGGTTTGAACTGAAGGTTGCAACATGCCATCTTTAACAGGGAAGATGCTAAGGTTACCCCCGCTGTAGTTGGCTGCTACCGCAAATTCACCACCAGGGTTTACATCAACATAACAGGGATGGTCACCCGAAGTGGGTTGTGTATTCAGGAATTTAAGCGTGCCATTTTTTTTATCAAACTGAAAAGCGCTTAATGCGCCGGGTTTATCGCCACCAGTTTCATTCACCGCGTAGAGGTAGTTGCCATTTTTTGTAAGGTCAAGGTATGAGGGGTTTTCGGCATTATCGGCCGTGCTTTTCAACTGTAGATACCCGTTGGAGGCATTAAAATCAAATACATATATTCCTTTGCTTCCACCGGTGGAATAAGTTCCTGCAAAAAGGTAGAAATGCTGGCTACTGGCGCTTAACGCGGAGAGTATCAAAGTGGTAAGGAATAGCTGTTTCATTTTTTCAAGTTACTATTTTTTGTTTAGTGGCATAATCTTTTTGGCTTTGAACCAAAACAAAACGTTCATGGAAAAGAACCTTCAAGATGAGGAAGCCCTGAAAAAATTCAGGGAACTGGCAGAAGATATCAATGTATGCATGTTTATAACCGATGTAAGTGATGATGCATCCACAAGGCCGATGGCAACCATCCGGGCCGATGAAGACGGAACGCTCTGGTTTTATACCCATAAAAGTTCCGGCAAAACCAGCCAAATCAAAGAAGACCGGGATGTGCACCTGGTGTACGCCCACCCGGGAAAATCGAGCTATATGGATGTGTGGGGCAGGGGTTCCATTGTAACCGATAAAGGAAAGATCAAGGAACTCTGGTCACCCATCATCAAGGCCTGGTTCCCTAAGGGAGTGGATGACCCGGATATCTGCCTGTTGAAAGTACAGCCGGAATCGGCTTACTACTGGGATGCAGAAGCAGGTAAGATGGTGGCCTTCCTGAAAATCCTTGCTTCGGCGGTATCAGGTAAGCAGTTGTCGGAGGGATCGGAAGGAAATCTTGACATCCAGGATTGATCATTGAATGATACCTTGCATTTAACGGGAAAATTTTCTACGCTCTGTTAGTGTATGCTTCCAGGGATGGATTAGAAATCAAACTCCTGTATGGTTTCATCTTGCAGCATGACTTGTATGAACTGGTCGTGGTTTTTTTCAGAACCTTTTACCGACCAGGTTCCGGAGATATAATTAGCGTTCAGGCTTTGTTTATTCCTTTTAAATTTTAAATGGCAATCCTTCATCAGCTCTTCAAAGCGGTGAAGGGTTTCTTTTTTATTGGCACATACTACCCGGTATTCCCGAACCTGGTTTGCCCTTTCGATCCATTCTTCAACGGTCGTCATCATGGACAGTGAAAAAAATGCCAGGATGGTTCCTCCCAGCGCTATCCAGTAATAACCGGCGCCGATGGCCATTCCAAGGGCAGCGGTTGACCAAACGCATGCCGCCGTGGTTAAGCCTTTAACCCTGTTTTCTTCCTTGAAAATCACCCCGGCACCAAGAAAACCAATGCCTGTAACAATATTACTTGCAATACGATCGGCACTACCATTTGAGCCGATAAAAACAGATAATATGGTGAACATTGCCGATCCCAGGGAAATCAGCATAAGGGTTCTCAAACCAGCATTCTTACTGAAATATTCCCTTTCTCCCCCGATTATTCCGCCAATCAACAATGCCAGGGCCAGCCTTGAAATCAATTCTGCATTACTCATATTGTTGGATTGAATGCTATTGGCACAGCATTTTTTTAAAATTATAAAAAAGAGCATGGACAATCGTGATTCAGAAAAAATAGTTCCGGAGCAGGAAAAGGGATCCTCAACCAACGCGGAACATTCCTATACCGCCCAATCCCCGGATGAAGCCCTCACCGTTTTCCAGTCGGCCTGTGAACGGCTGCTGGATGTAAATCACTGGAGTGATTATGCTGGTGTGGGTAGTGCTACATTTGAAGTGATGGACAACCAGGGCAACCCTGTTCCATCTGCAGTAAGAAAAGATAATTTTATCCGCATCGATATCCCTGGCCCGGGTAGTGTATCAGGTGAAGGGTACGACTGGGTACAGGTGGAAGCGATCGATACAAGTTCTAATGCGGAGGAAGACTGGGAAAGCATTGCCATCAGGGTAAGGCCTGCTTCCAACCCGCAAAACGACCGTAAAGATATCTCTCATTTTTTTACCGACGAGGCGACCAGTAATTTTGTGCTGAAAAGGCAGGGAAATACCGTTATTGCCGGCGTTTATGGGAGAAATGAAGTTCTTAACACAAAGGCGGATAAACTGGTGGATAAATCCCGGAATGCAGCAGTTGGAATTGCAGCAGTATCCGGTGGTTCATCGATTCAATGGAATAAATTAGTTAAGGGGCTTATTGGAAAGTGATCGGGATACCATTAATGAATGTATATGAGCATTGATCCAATAAAAAGCTATGAACAAACTTCTATGAATCTCCCTGGGCTTAATTCCAATAAACGCTATGAACAAATAATCCAATGAACCTCTACGAACAAAAATCAATGAGAGAATTGCAGGGATGGAAAAGAAGGG
>JAEWIW010000304.1 GCA_023386855.1 Bacteroidota bacterium
GTGATAACCTTCATTCACCAAACGAGAAATTTGACCTGGTGAATTTTTACAAGGGGATCGAAACCATTCCCTATTTCCATAAATTTTTCGAGGAAAAAGCTCAGTAGTTAATGACAGAAAAACTAAGGATCGATAAATACCTTTGGGCCATCAGGCTCTTTAAAACCCGGTCACTGGCGGCTTTCGCCTGTGACCAGGGAAAGGTAAAACTGAAAGGGATAGCCGTTAAGGCATCGAAACATGTATCTGTTGGCGATGAATATGAAGTCAGGACCGAACAGAAAAAATGGGTAATCAATGTAACCGCCCTCCTGCATAACAGGGTTCAATACACCGAAGCGATAAAATACTATATCGATATCACTCCTGCCGAAGAGATAGAGAGACTCCAGTTCCAGGCGGCAGCCTTTTATACCGGCAAAAGAAGGAGCAAGATCGGGAGGCCAACCAAGAAGCAACGCCGTGATCTTGAAGACTTTACAGGTGGCGATGAACCCTAGGAAAAGTCAGCCCTGAAACCTGACAAAAGTCATATTTTTTAATTTCGTGCGTCATACGGTTTAGTAGGTCATCAGGATATTTTTGTTTGAATAAAGGGGAGAATTTATTTATGACCTGAGGGCCAGTGCCCCAAACCAAACATTATGAAACTCGAAATAAATGCCGATAGACTGATCAAAGAAATACAGCAGGACTTTAACCAGGCCTTTCCATACCTTAAGATCGAATTTTTCAATAAGCCGCATGGATTCCAGCAGCCTTCCAACGGCAAAAGAAATATAGCACCCGCCACCAAAATTGAATCAATAGGTAAGGATGACCTCAGGGGTAATGTTGAAGTGAGCGAGGATATGACAGTTGCAGAACTGGAACAGAACCTGCGTAAACAATTTGGGCTTTCCATACAGGTTTTCCGTAAGTCGGGCAATATCTGGCTGGAAACCACCATGACCGACAACTGGACGCTTCGCCAGCAAAATGAGCATGGGCGCGAGATTTCAGGTGTACCTTTCGGAACAACATTCAAAACTCCTGAAAGGGAGGATGAACAATTATAAATTAAAAGCCCGCAATTTGCGGGCTTTTATCAGTATAAAAGATTTTTGAGTTTCTCCAGGTTAATGATCCGAATTTTTCCTTCCCTGATCTCCACCAGTTTCTCTGATTTAAAATCACTTAATGTTCTTATGAGCGACTCGGTTGCCGTACCCACGTATTGGGCGATATCTTCACGCGAGATATCGATCTGGTGAACATCCGGGTTACCGGAATTAAATTTGGAAGTAATATCAACTAGCGCTTTGGCCACTCGTTTGCGCAGGCTATCGTAGGCGAGGTGCAGCAGTCTTTCCTCTTTCTCCCTAACATTATTCGTGATCAACTTGATGAATTTACCGGCGATATTCATGTCGTTATATACTGCCTGCAAAAAATCATCTTTCGTGATGGAAACAATATCCGCTTCTTCCAGCACTTCAGCCGTTTCTTCATAGGTAGTTCCCTCCAGCAACGCGATATAGCCGAGGTAGTCACCGGCACTATAAAGATTGGTGATATACTCCTTACCATCTTCATGCACACGGAAGGTCTTTACTTTGCCCGACTTGATATAATACAGGAACTTGGGGCGTTTGCCTTCATTGTAAAGGATCTGCTTTTTAGAATATTGTTCAACATCATAGGAATCAAGATCCATGCGGATCAGGCCTGATGTTTCCAGTTCCTTGAGTAATTCGTTTGCACCCTGTTCACCGGAGTGAAACTGTGACTGCAGGATCTCCATTTTTTTCAAACGGATCTCGATGGCTCTTAGCAGTTCAAGATCATCGAAGGGCTTGGTGATATAATCATCAGCCCCCATTTCCATTCCTTTCCTGAAATCTCCACGTTCGGTTTTGGCAGTAAGGTAGATGAAGGGGATCTGCTCTGTATCAACATTTTTTTTCAGCAGGTGAAGTACACCATAACCATCCAGGTCGGGCATCATGATATCGCAAACGATCAGGTCTGGCTTCTCTTTGATGGCCAGTTCCACCCCTTTCTTTCCATTTTCGGCAGTAACCGTTTGATAGCCGGCAAGATCAAGGATCTCGGCGGTATTTTCCCTGATATCATTATTATCGTCGATTACAAGAATTTTCTTCATGGCAATATTTTACCTGCTGTTTGGGTGTAAAATTAATTGAAAGCGGCAAACAACTATTTTTTTTTGAGAAAAATCAACGGTTTCTGTGATGACCATCAGGTTTGACCCTTTACCTAAAGGATACTTTCGTTGAAACATTAACTTATGGCTATTGCAGCAACGGTCAACCAACTCGTATGCGCGCATTGTGGTGAACCCTGTATCATAGAAAATATATATTCAGAAGATAAAAGCTTTTGTTGTGAAGGTTGTAAAATGGTTTTTCAA
Source organism: Bacteroidota bacterium (assembly GCA_023386855.1). Classification (GTDB taxonomy): domain Bacteria; phylum Bacteroidota; class Bacteroidia; order Chitinophagales; family Chitinophagaceae; genus Flavitalea. The sequence continues at coordinate 2,414 of JAEWIW010000304.1, forward strand.
CTGATCAACCAAAGCGGCCTTTGCGATTATTATACACTCAATGAAAATCCCGGGTTAAACAAGCGGATCAATGTAAGAAAAGACAAGTTCGCTTTCCTCGATGACCAGGCAATCCGCCAGAAACTGATCAGTTTTTCGGAAGGAAAACAGACACATGTAACTCTTTACCTTCCTCAAATGCATTGCAGCTCCTGCCTGTACCTGCTCGAAAACCTTCACCGACTGGATAAGGGTGTGATCAGTTCAAAAGTGCATTTTACCCGGAAAGAAGCCACCATAGTACTGGATGAATCCATGACCAGTTTACGAAAGGTGGCGGAGTTGCTAACTGCAGTAGGATACGAGCCTTATATAAGTCTTAATGATCTTAAAGGACATAAGCCGTCCGTCGACAGGACACTTATCTACCGTGTCGGGGTTGCAGGTTTCTGCTTCGCCAATATCATGCTGATGAGTTTCCCTGAATACCTGGGGCTCGAATCGGCTGAAATGCATATGCAATCTGCCTTTCGCATACTTAACCTCATTCTCTCATTACCTGTATTTTTTTACAGCGCCTGGCCATTTTATGTATCGGGCTGGAAGGGTCTCAGGCATAAATTCCTGAACATTGACGCGCCCATTGCGCTTGCCGTGATCGTAACATTTGGAAGAAGCGTTTACGAAGTTATATCCGGAACAGGTGGCGGTTATTTTGATTCACTCAGCGGCATTGTTTTCTTTATGCTCGTGGGAAGAATACTGCAGGACCGCACTTACCAGCATCTTTCTTTCGAAAGGGATTTCAGTTCTTACTTCCCCATCGCCGTGAACGTGTTGAAAGAAAATAAGGAAGTGCCGACTCAGCTACCCGAAATAAAAGTTGGCGATACCATCCGTATTCACAGTGAGGAATTAATACCGGCCGATGGAATACTTACACGGGGCAGGGCTTATATAGACTACAGTTTTGTAACCGGTGAATCCGCACCTGTACATAAGGAGATGGGCGAGATATTATATGCAGGCGGCAAGCAGACGGGTGGCATGATCGAATTACTCGTTGTAAAAGAAGTAACACAGAGTTACCTGACCGGCTTATGGTCGAGAGATGAATTCAAGAAAGCACCGGGGAATAAAGGGATTTCCTTTGTTCACTTGTTAAGCCGTTATTTCACCTATATCGTATTACTGATCGCAGGTTCAGCGGCCATCTACTGGGCATTTCATGACCCTTCAAAGATCTGGAACGTAGTGACAGCGGTATTGATCATCGCCTGCCCCTGCGCATTACTTTTATCCAACACTTTTACGAACGGGCATGTATTACGGATCCTTTCCCGCAATAAACTTTACCTGCGTAATGCACAGGTAATAGAGCAGCTGGCATCGATAGATCATATTGTATTTGATAAAACAGGAACACTAACGAGCACCGAAGTGCACGATGTGGAGATCCATGGCGATGCAGTAAATGAAGAGATGATGGAGATGATCGCGACACTGGCAAGCCAAAGCAATCACCCGCTCAGCAAAGCGGTGGCAAAACATATTACTGTGAGGTCTTCTGCTGTTCTCACCAACTTCCATGAATATGCCGGTAAGGGAGTTGAGGGCATACTGGGAGGGCATTTCATCAAACTTGGATCTGAGTTTTATGTTACAGGAAGAAAGGGAACGGTTGAAGGAAGCTGCGTTTTCTTTTCCATTGATGATTCCCTTACAGGATATTTTACCATCAGGAATCATTTCCGGGAAGCCGTTCCGGGATTGATCGAAAGATTATCCAAACAATACCATGTGTCGATCATTTCAGGCGATAATCATGCGGCTAAAAAAGAATTGCAGTGGGTGCTGGGCCAGCGGATGGGCATGATGTTCAATCAAAAGCCAGAAGACAAACTCGAATACATCAAATCACTGCAGCATCGTGGAGAAAAAGTGCTTATGATTGGGGATGGACTAAATGATGCAGGTGCATTAAAGCAGAGTGATACAGGTATAGCGATCACAGAAGACACAAACAATTTCACCCCGGCAAGTGATGGCATTATGGAAGCATCAAAGCTTTCGCTGATCGACCAGTTCATCAGGATGTGCCAGGCCAACAGGAGGATCGTGATGGCCACGTTTGTTCTTTCCATACTGTACAATATTGTGGGAATTTATTTTTCAGTAACGGCCCAGATGTCGCCACTGATCGCTGCCATCCTGATGCCATCCAGTTCATTCAGCATCATGCTGATCACTTTTGGCAGCACATCCATTCTTTCCCGACTTTGGAAACTATAGATAAGAAATAACCTTTATTGATCAGCACAAGGATTTTGAATTGATTTAGTGAGAAAAATCACGGGAAGCTTTGACACTGGTCAGTAAACACCCTTAGTGCCCGGGATACTTTTACATCTACTTAACACAGTCGTCATGAGCGCTATTTTGATCCTGCTAATTGCAAGTATTGCAGTTGCCGCCATATTTCTCGCGGCATTTATATGGAGTGTAAAAAATGGTCAGTACGACGATGATTTCTCTCCTCCCCGTAGAATTCTTTTTGATGACCAGCCAGCAAAGCCGGTGGAAAAAGCATAAAAAGCATTTAACCCTACCAATCAATAAAAATCAGAAATGTAAGTATGCAAGTTGAAAAGTTTTATTATGACAACAGGATCGTAAAGTGGTTCGCTTACGCGACCATTCTGTGGGGTGTTGTAGGTATGCTGGCAGGATTATATGCTGCCATACAGTTGTATGCCCCAGGAACGAGTATGAACCTGGCGCCAACCACGTTTGGACGTATGCGTCCATTGCACACCAATGCGGTGATATTTGCCTTCGTAGGCAACTGTATATTTACAGGCGTTTATTATTCATTGCAGCGGCTTTGCAAGGCAAGAATGTTCAGCGATAAGCTGAGTAATATTCATTTCTGGGGATGGCAGCTGATCATAGTTGTGGCGGCAATTACGCTGCTCGCCGGTTATACCACCGGTAAGGAATATGCAGAACTGGAATGGCCGATTGATATCTTGATCACTCTTGTATGGGTGGTATTCGGTATCAATATGTTTGGTACCATCCTGAAAAGAAGGGAAAGCCACCTCTATGTGGCCATCTGGTTTTATATCGGCACATGGATCACTGTTGCACTGTTGCATATCGTGAATTCATTCGAGATCCCGGTATCATTTTTCAAAAGCTATAGCTGGTATGCAGGTGTGCAGGATGCGTTGGTACAATGGTGGTACGGGCATAATGCCGTAGCTTTCTTTCTTACCACGCCGATCCTTGGCCTCATGTATTATTTCCTGCCAAAGGCTGCAAACAGGCCAGTATATTCCTATCGTTTGTCCATCATTCACTTCTGGGCACTGATCTTCATTTATATCTGGGCTGGTCCTCACCACCTGCTGTATACTGCATTACCCGAGTGGGCACAATCGCTGGGTACCGTGTTCTCCATTATGCTGATCGCACCATCATGGGGAGGTATGCTCAATGGTTTATTTACGTTAAGAGGTGCATGGGATAAAGTGCGTGAAGATCCTGTGCTGAAATTTTTCGTGGTTGCAGTTACCTGTTATGGCATGTCAACCTTTGAAGGCCCGATGCTGAGTTTGAAGAATGTGAATGCGATCTCTCACTTTACCGACTGGACCATTGCACACGTTCATATCGGAGGATTGGGATGGAATGGATTCATTGCATTTGGTATGCTCTATTACCTGATACCAAGAATGTTCAATACACCGCTTTATTCAAAGAAGCTTGCCAGTAATCACTTCTGGCTGGGCACGATTGGTATCGTTATCTATGCTGTACCCCTTTACTGGGCTGGTTTTGCACAGGCCGAGATGTGGAAGCAGTTTACCGAAGAAGGACAACTCAAGTTCCAGTTCCTTGAAACGGTTACCAATATCATCCCGATGTATATTTCAAGGAGTGTTGGTGGATCATTATATCTCACAGGGGCGATACTGATGGTGTATAATCTTTACAAGACCATCCGTTCAGGAAGCTTCATTGCCAATGAAGCTGCTGAAGCTGCACCACTGGTGAAGCATCATATCGCCAAGGAATACTGGCACCGCATCATTGAAAGAAAGCCGGTAACCATGCTGGTATTGAGCTTTGTTGTTGTACTGATCGGCGGAATGGTAGAGATCATTCCAACCTTCCTGATCAAGTCAAATGTTCCAACCATCAGCAGCGTGAAACCCTATACACCACTGGAATTACAGGGACGCGATATCTATATCCGTGAGGGATGTTATACCTGTCACTCACAAATGGTAAGGCCTTTCCGTGATGAAGTAGCACGATATGGAGAATATTCAAAAGCTGGTGAATTTGTATATGACCATCCCTTCCAGTGGGGAAGTAAAAGAACAGGACCCGACCTGGCAAGGGTGGGTGGAAAATACCCTGATAGCTGGCATTACAACCACATGTATGAGCCTTCCTCCATGTCGCCAGGTTCCATCATGCCGCAATATGTATGGTTAATGGAGAATGAGATCGATACGGCAAGTACACCGGCAAAGATCAGGGCCATGCAAACGCTTGGTGTTCCCTATCCTGAAGGTTTTGATAAGAAAGCCAATGCACATTTGATGCAGCAGGCTACATTGATCAAGGCTTCTTTGAAGAAGGACAAGATCAGCACGCCGGCCAATGCAGAGATCGTTGCATTGATCGCATACCTGCAAAGACTGGGTAAAGACATCAAAGCAAAAGGTGAGAACCAGGTTGCTGAAGCAAAATAAATAACAGGTGGCTGCTAACACGGCCACCAAAAAATATTCACATGAAATTCATTAACTACCTGGAGAAGATCAGCGGTGTAAGCATATATGGACTTACCTCGCTCGGTATATTCTTCATATTCTTCGTGGTAATGCTCTACTTCGTTTTCAGAACACCGAAGGAAACCATTCAAACCATCAGCAGGATACCTCTAGATTAAACATCCCTAAAACAATTCTTATGTTCCCTGGTTTTCATATCAAAACTAAAACTTTAACTAAGGCCATATTGTTGCTGTTCAGTTTATTTGCAGCAATACCGCAGGTTTGGGCAGCAGGCCCTCCAAAGCCATCCATCATGGACAATCCTGTTGTCATTACACT
>JAEWIW010000319.1 GCA_023386855.1 Bacteroidota bacterium
CCCAATAATACCGCTGCAATGATGGCAATGATCACCAGCAGGTATTTTGATTTATTGTCTTTGAATGAATAATTTTTGAATTTTAAAGCCATCAGCGGAAGACTGCTGATCATCAGCCAGCTGAGCAAAATCGTAATAGCATACAACACCCATTTATTGGTCAGTATGGAGGCGATATTCATATCATCGAACCAGAGGATCAGTGGTAGTGATGCCACTACAAGTCCTGCAGCCGGAATGGGTACACCTTTAAATCCATACTGCTGCCCGGGATCAGTATTGAAACGTGCAAGCCTGTAAGCCCCTGCCATCGGGAATAATACTACCGGGAGGAAAGCAAGCATTGGTGTATCGAGCCCGCTATCGGTGCCGATATAACTGATGCGTAAGAGCTGGTAAAGGATGAGTGCCGGTGCCACGCCAAAGCTAACCACATCGGCAAGGCTATCCAGTTCAGCACCAAGTGGCGAAGTGGCTTTCATCCATCTTGCCACCAATCCATCAAGGAAATCAATGATCGCTGCAATGCCGATGCATACTGAACCCCACCATATCTTCTCGGGCAACTGTGCTATCCATGTTCCTTCTTCACTGGTAGTCACCAGTGTTTCTCCAGGCTGGAGAATTAAAATGATAGCAATGAATCCAAAAACAAGATTTAATAAGGTAACTATATTGGGAACTTGTTTCATTCAGGAAAATTAGGGTTAGTATATGTTGGTGTAACCGGCTTATTTCTTCATCAGCGATTCAATGTCATCCGCTGTAATAGGAATATTCTTCATCAGGTCGATATTACCATGTGAAGTGATCCATACATTATTCTCAATGCGGATACCCATCTGTTCTTCTTCAATATAGATACCAGGTTCAACCGTGAATACCATGCCTTCAGTGATGGGTTCTGTTCTTGTTCCGAGGTCATGCACATCAATACCAAGATGGTGAGAGATGCCATGGTAGAGGTATTTACGATAAGCCCTGTTGTCCTTATCTTCATTTCGTATATCCCCCTCCGTTAGTAAGCCGATCTTCACAAAAGTTTTACCTGCTTCCTCTCCTACCTTGTCGGTATAATCAAGAATGCTGATACCCGGTTTTAATAATGATTTCGCATATTCATGAAGGTGAAGGCAGGCATTATACACTTCCTTTTGTCTTGCCGTGAATTTTCCATTTACGGGCACAGTACGGGTAAGGTCAGCATTATAACCACCATACTGCGCGCCGAAGTCCATCAGCACCATTTCACCATCCTTACATTCTTCGTTATTGAATACATAATGAAGTGTTCTTGCCCTGTCGCCACTGGCGATAATGCTTCCATAAGCTTCACCGGTAGCACGCTGTGAAAGAAAGGAATGCCAGATCTCGGCTTCGATCTCGTATTCCATTACACCGGGGCGGATGAACTTCAGCAGTCGCTCGAAAGTCACCTGCGTGATATCGATGGCTTTCTGGATCACTTCAATTTCAAGTGGTGTTTTGATGGCCCTGAGTTCCCTCATGAGCTTTGCACTGCGACGATATTGGTGAAGCGGGTATTTCATCCGCATTTCATTGGCATAGCGGTAGTCGCGCGTGATGATACCATTTCCCGCTTTGCGGTCGTTCTCGTTGGTGTTGAGGTAAATGGTATCTGCCAGGTGGATCCAGGGTTGCAGCATGGCATCGAGGGTATCGAGCCATACAATGGACTGGATTCCGGAAATCTGCCGGGCCTCTTCTGCACGCAATCTTTTTCCATCCCATTTTTCCTTCATCTCGTTGGGTCGAACAAGTACCAGCACTTCGCGGAATTTAGGATCCGGGTTATCGGGAAAAAGGATCACCATCGTGTCTTCCTGGTCGATGCCGCAAAGCCAGAAAAGGTCGGAATTCTGTTTGAAGCGGTGAAGAGCATCCCCATTTCCGGGCATTTCATCGTTGCTGTTGAAGATGGCGATGGCATTTTTTTCCATCCTGGCAATAAAGCGTTCGCGATTGGTACTGAATAACTTGTTATTGAGCGGAAGGTATTTCATTGAGCGATTTTTGAAGCAGGAAAGATAAAACAGTTTTCACAACCATTTCTTAAAGCGTGAATGTGCGTAAAGAAAATTTTAAACGAACATTTGTTAGTTATTTAATTTTGCTAACTTGCACCTTTGTTGAAAATTTTTCAAAATAGGTCGAAACAGAGTACGGAAAATTTCATTTCTTCTAAAAACCAACATATTATCAAACCTCATTTATGCCACTGACCTTGTCTTATCCCAAAAAAGAATTACAGGCCCTGGGCATCATGTGCCCTACTGTACATTACCAGTTGCCTGCAGGGGAGCTGGTGCAGGATACACTACGACGCGGCGAAGGAAAGCTTAATGAAAATGGCGCGCTGGTCATTCATACCGGTGAATTTACCGGCCGTAGTCCAAAAGATAAGTTCACGGTAAAAGATGAGATCACTGCCGACACCGTTCACTGGAATGAATTCAACCTTGAATTCAGTGAAAAAGATTTCTTCAGTGTTTATCATACCATCCTCGATCACCTTAACCGGCAACCTGAGATATGGGTTCGCGACAGCTTTGCCTGCGCGGACCCTCGTTTTCGGTTAGGCATCAGGGTTATAACCGAGAAACCATCGACCAACCTGTTTGCCTATAATATGTTCATCAGGCCAATGGAAGATGAACTGGATAATTTCCTGGCCGACTGGCACCTGTTCAGTGCACCCGACCTTAAGCTTGATCCTGCAAAGCATGGTACCAGGCAGGAAAATGCCGCTATCATCAGTTTCAGGCATAAGACCATTCTGATCGCGGGTACAGGTTATACGGGTGAAACCAAGAAAGCGGTATTCTCCGTTTTGAATTACCTGTTGCCGCAGAAAAGAAATGTTCTGAGCATGCATTGCTCTGCAAATATGGGAAGGCTGGGTGATACGGCATTGTTCTTTGGGCTGAGCGGAACGGGCAAAACCACGCTGAGCGCAGATCCCCACAGGAAGCTGATCGGTGATGATGAACATGGCTGGACCAACGACAATATCTTCAATTTTGAAGGAGGCTGTTATGCCAAGGTGATTGACCTTTCGGAAGAAAAGGAACCGGAAATTTATCATGCGATAAGGAAAGGTGCACTGGTAGAAAATACCATGTTCCACCCTGGCACCAATATGATCGACTTCAGTTCAAAGGAGATCACGGAAAATACAAGGGTTTCCTATCCCCTGGATTATATCCGCAATTCGCTTCAGCCTTCAATGGGAAATGTCCCAAAGAATATATTCTTCCTTACCTGTGATGCTTCAGGAGTATTACCACCTATTTCAAGGCTTACCACCGAACAGGCCATGTACCAGTTCATCAGTGGTTATACCGCGAAAGTGGCAGGAACAGAAACGGGTATCACTGAGCCCAAATCCACGTTCAGCGC
>JAEWIW010000334.1 GCA_023386855.1 Bacteroidota bacterium
GGACGACATTGCATATTTTAGAATAGGCTATTCAGGACCGGGTCCGGCAAGAAAGGACGACATTGCATATTTAGTACAGGCTATTCAGGACCGGGGGCCGGGGACCGGCAAGAAGGGGCCGGGGACCGGGCATAAAAAAAGCGCCTTATTTCTAAGACGCTAATAAAATTGTATGCAGAGTAACTAATCACACTAATCACTAATCACTAGTCACTAATCACTAATCCCTACTCACTCTACCTTCGTAATCTTCAACATATTCGTTGGAAGGTGTTCCTGGATAGGTGTACTTCCTGTATTCACCACCACATCACCTGAATTGATAAATCCTCTTTCCTTCAGGATCTCGATCTGGTCGTGGATGATCTCGTCAAGACTTTCTTCTTCACCATAATAAAACGCTCTAACACCCCAGCTTAAACTAAGCTGGTTGATTAGACTTCTTTCTTTAGAAAAAATATACAACGGTGATTCAGGCCTGTAGCTCGATAACATAAAGGCAGTATAACCACTTTGTGTCATACCAACCAATGCATCTGCCTTGGTATCCTTTGCCAGCTTACAGGCATTATAACAGATCGCATCACTAAGGAAACTTGGTGAATGCGGCTGGGGGATCAGTTCATCTTCCAGGTTATAACGATAATCAGTTCTTTCCACCTGTGTAATGATCTTGCGCATGGTTTCCACCACCAGTACAGGATGCTTACCAGTTGCAGTTTCGCCAGAAAGCATAACGGCATCAGCACCTTCAAGTACCGCATTGGCCACGTCAGTGATCTCACTACGATTTGGCTTACTCCTGTCGATCATGCTTTCCATCATCTGTGTTGCCACGATAACGGGCTTTGCACGGTGGATGCATTTGCGTATGATCTGCTTTTGAATAAGCGGAACCTGTTCTATCGGTAATTCAACACCAAGGTCTCCACGCGCAATCATGATACCATCCGATTCAATGATGATATCCCTGATATTGGTAAGTGCCTCAGGCTTTTCAATTTTTGCAATGATCTTGGTCTTGCTGTTTGCTTCATTCAGCTTGGTACGAAGGATCACGATGTCCTTAACATGCCTAACGAAGGAAAGCGCCACCCAGTCAAGCTTTTGCTCGATAATGAATTCGAGGTCGGCAAGATCTTTTTCAGTTAGTGCAGGAAGGGAGATTTTGGTGTCGGGAAGGTTTACTCCTTTCTTGGAAGATAGAATTCCACCCATGGTAACTTCAACCTTCACATCATTGTTCTTCTCAACACTGATCACTTTCACTTCAAGTTTACCATCATCGATCATGATCTTGTTACCGATTTTTACATCGGCATGAAGATTCGGATAGGAAACATAGATACGTTCTTTGGTGCCAACAAGTTTTTCATTAGTGAACGTAAGAATATCGCCGGGATTTACTTCGAGTGCATTGTTCTCGATTTCACCAACCCTTAGCTTTGGTCCCTGCAGGTCGCCCAGGATAGAAATATTGTAAGGTTCTGTCTCGTTGATCTTGCGGATGTTCTCGATGATGGAAAGCTTATCGGCATGTGCACCATGCGAAAAGTTCAGCCTGAAAACATTTACTCCTGCCCTTACCAGGTCGAGCAATGCTTCATAGGTATCACAGGCGGGGCCCACTGTTGCCACGATCTTTGTACGATGCATGGTATGCGCGATACCAGCCTGCTTATCCATCTTTTCGTGAACATATTTCGAAATATCTCTGCCCATTGAATCTGTTTGTTTGTTTTTTTTGTTGGGGTGTTGCTATGAGTTCTCAGTTATTATTCTTTGTTGCCACTAGCTTGCAAGGATCTTGACGATCTGCAGCCAGTCCTGGCTGATACGCTGTTTTGCTTTCACTGCTTTTTCCAGAGGTGTGAAGTGCATCTTGTTGTTCACGATCCCTACCATTACATTATGTTTACCACTGATCAGGCTTTCCACTGCAGCAAAGCCCATCCGGCTGGCAATGAGACGGTCGAGGCAGGAGGGTGATCCTCCGCGCTGGATATGTCCCAGTATGCAAACACGGGTGTCAAAGTTAGGTAACCTGTTGCGAATGATCTTGGCTACTTCATCGCCTCCTCCAACACCATCTCCTTCAGCCACTACCACCAGGTTTACCAGTTTCCTTCTTCTTTCCTTTTCAAACAGTGAATCCACCAGCTCTTCAACGTCTGTTTTCTTTTCGGGTATAAGGATATTTTCAGCGCCTGTGGCAATACCGCTGTGCAGGGCAATATAGCCGGCATCGCGACCCATTACTTCAATAATAAATAAACGGTCGTGCGCATCAGCAGTATCACGGATCTTGTCGATCGCTTCCACTGCAGTATTCACGGCAGTATCAAATCCTATAGTAAAATCCGTTCCAGCTATATCTTTATCAATGGTGCCGGGTAATCCTATGCAGGGAATATCGTATTCACGTGAGAAAATATCCGCACCGCGGAATGAACCATCGCCACCGATCACAACAAGACCATCAATGCCCAGCTTGGTGAGGTTATCATAAGCAATCTTGCGACCTGCCGGTGTCTGGAAATCTTTGCAGCGAGCGGTTTTCAGGATAGTACCTCCGCGTTGTATAATGTTGGCCACACTCCTTGAGTGCATGGGAACAATATCATTTTCGATCATACCGGCATAGCCCCGCATGATACCGAAAACTTCAAGTCCGTGATAAATACCGGTTCTTACAACAGCACGGATTGCTGCGTTCATGCCAGGTGAATCGCCACCCGAAGTCAGAACCCCAATTTTGGTTACCTTCTTAGCCATGAAATGAAATCAATTATTTGTTTTATAATCTCTAATGAGTGGCAACAATCGTTGAATAACGTTCACTAATCCATTTTAAGCAGGCGTAAAAATAAGGTTTTGTTTTGATTCCCAATGTGTAGGATGCAAACATCCGTTAGCCATATTTTGTTGCTACAATATTACCCTTACCCGCTCATCGAATATTTTTTTTATGTTTTCCCCCTTCCTTCTTTAAATTCAATCTACAAAACCAATTAAACAGTCTACATGAATATTATCGTAACAGGAGCTAATGGCTTACTGGGTCAACACCTTATGGTTGAACTGGTAAAACGGAATTATGGAGTGCTGGCTATCGGAAGAGGGGAGAACAGGAACAGCAGTTTTATCGGGAAATATCTTGACATGGATATTACGGATGCAGTTAAATTAAGGGATGTTGTGGTAAGCAATAAACCCGATGTCATCATTCATGCGGCTGCTATGACGCAGGTAGATGAATGTGAAAAGGATAAACAGGCCTGCTATAACGTAAACGTTTCTGCCACCAGGTTTTTAATTGATGCAGCAAAGGAAATTGATGCAAGGTTTATTTATATATCTACTGATTTTGTTTTCGATGGACAAACAGGTCCTTACGATGAGCACGCTGAACCTTCACCGGTAAATTATTATGGCAGTACCAAAATGGCCGCGGAAAAAGCGGTAATGGAATCGGGATTGCACTGGTCGATCATCCGTACAGTATTGGTGTATGGAAATACGGTTGAAGGAACAAGGAGTAACCTGGTTTCCTGGGTAAAGAGCAGCCTTGAAGAGGGAAAATCCATCAAGCTTGTTGGCGACCAGCACAGGACACCAACTTTTGTTGGCGACCTCGTAAAGGGAATACTGTTAGTATTGGAGAAACCCATCGACGGCATATTCCATATTTCAGGAAAAGAAAACCTTACTCCATATGATATGGGGCTGGCAACGGCGAAATACCTGCACCTGGATGAAAACCTATTGGAAAAAGTGGATACCCGAAGTTTCCCTCAGGCAGGGGTAAGGCCATTAAAAACGGGGTTTATCATTGACAAAGCCCGCGAAGAATTAGGCTTCGAACCGCTGAGTTTCCAGGAATCACTGGAGTTGATGTATGGAGTAAGTGAATAGTTGTTAGTGACTAGTGATTAGTGCCATGAAAAATTCACTAATAACTAATCACTAGTCACTGATCACTGGCTTTAATTCATCATCAACACATTCACACTCCGCTGTAATATATTGAAGGCAATTTCAGCCATCAGGTTTTCTTTGTCGAGCGTTGGATTAACCTCTGTAATTTCAAAGCAGCAGATCTTCCTGTTCTGCATGAACTTGCTCACCAGGTCTTCGGCCTCCCTCTCGCGCAATCCATTACTGACGGGCGTTCCCGTACCCTTTGATATAGATGAATCCATGCAGTCCACATCAAAGCTGATGTATATATCCGTACAATCTGATAAATAACGCGTCACACTCCTCACGATATTCTCGGGGCCCTTTCTCCTGACTTCACTGGTTGATATTACTTTCATCCCGTATTTCTCAATAAGGAACTTTTCTTCCTTCTCATAATCCCTTAATGATATGAATACAATATCTTCCGGTAATACTTTTGGTGCAATATTTCCTACCGTCTTTAATTCATTCCAGTATTGCCTGGTCTCATCATCAATCTCATGTACCGCACATTCTTCATTGTCTTCATTGATGGCAGCAGCCAGTGGCATTCCATGAATATTACCCGATGGAGTGGTAAATGGGGTATGCATATCAGCATGCGCATCAATCCATACCACCCCAAGCCTGCTCTGTGGCTTTGCTATTTTAATTCCTGCTATTGTTGCTCCGGCAATGCTATGATCACCGCTTAAAACTACTGGAAAGAACTGGTTTTTAATTGAATCACTTACTGCTTTGCTGACACGGTTATATAGCGCCGATATACCCTTGATCCTTTTGGCATAAGGTGATTCAATCGGCTCATATAATAACTTGTTCTCGGTGGGAACTTTCTCGGAAGGAAAATGTATAAAAAAATTGCTCATGAAATCCAATGCGGCAATCTTGATCGCTTCAATTCCCATACTTGCACCCCTGGTTCCAGCACCAATCTCGGAGGGCACTTCTATGAGTTTCACATTCTTCATTCAAAATTATTTGGTAAACAATCTTCCCGGCAAGATAATCTTTTCTTTTAGCGATAAAAAACCTTGCAATATGACCTGGATCATATTAGGGATGAACGGAGCATCCCATATTTGTTCTTAAAATTCAATCAATGGAGATCAATAAAGAAATGACGCTTGCACAGATTGTGAGCCAGATGCATCGTGCAGCAGGATTATTTGAAAAATACCAGCTCGATTTCTGCTGCAAAGGCAAGCGGTCGCTTGAAGATGCCTGCAATGAAAAGCAGCTTCCGGTAGATGAAATCGTTGCTGCCCTTCAAACCTTGCAGGCTGGTACTCCTACACTGCAGGAATCGATGTTTCTTGAAATGAATGCTGAACAACTGATACAGTATATTGAAATGAAACATCATTTCTTTGTTAAGCAATCGATGCCCGTTATTTACGGCCATGTTCAACGCGTGGCTTATAAACATGGCGACCGTTTTCCTTATATGGTGGAAGTGGCCGAACTTTTTGCAGAGGTTTGCGAGGAATTCTCTGCTCATATGGAAAAAGAAGAACAGGTGCTGTTCCCAAGAATCAAGGACCTTGAGAAAGTGATGCTTTCTCCTTCGGCAAATTTCAATGGTGACCTCGCCTACATTACCGCGCCTATCAATGTAATGGAAATGGAGCACGAACATACCGGTGACCTGATGGCCCGGATCAATGAACTGACCAATGGTTATTCCATTCCTGCCGGTGCATGCAATACTTTCCGGGTAAGCCTGGCCGAACTGAAAGAATTTGAAGAAGACCTGCACAGGCATGTTCACCTGGAAAACAATATCCTTTTCCCGAAAGCAGTAGGCTACCTTGAAAAATCCGGGAGCATTACCCAACAATAGTTTATTTACGCCGTGATTGTCTGGCATCCAGCCAGTTTGAAGAAGGAGGCTGTCTCAAATTTGAGGCGGTCTCTTTTTTATTTGCAACTAACAATCGTTAGTAATAATATTGCAGTTCAAAAAGAATAACGCTAAATCTTGCCCATGCATTTACAACTTACCGAAGAACAATTGATGATCCGCCAGGCGGCACGTGATTTTGCCCAGAATGAATGCCTTCCAGGAGTGATTGAAAGGGATGAACACCAGAAATTTCCCAAAGAACAGGTGTCCATGCTGGCCGATCTTGGATTTTTAGGCATGATGGTGAGTCCGGATTATGGTGGGGCTGGGCTTGATACCGTGAGTTATGTGTTAGCCATGGAGGAGATCAGTAAGATTGATGCTAGTGTCAGTGTTGCCATGAGTGTAAACAATTCATTGGTATGCTGGGGGCTGGAAGCTTATGGCACGGAAGAACAAAAACAAAAATACCTTGTTCCGCTGGCGCAGGGGAAAAAAGATGGTGAACTCTATATCGGGGCATTCCTGCTGAGTGAGCCGGAAGCAGGCAGTGATGCCACTTCTCAACGTACCATCGCTGAGGATAAAGGTGATCATTATGTTTTGAATGGAACAAAGAACTGGATCACCAATGGCAACTCGGCATCAGTATATCTTGTGATGGCTCAAACAGATGTTTCAAAAGGAAGCAAAGGCATCAATACTTTTATTGTAGAGAAGAACAGTGCTGGTGTTACCGTTGGTGCAAAAGAAAATAAGCTCGGTATTCGTGGAAGTGATACGCATAGCATCATGTTCCAGGATGTGATTGTTCCAAAAGAAAACAGGATCGGTGCTGATGGTTTCGGTTTTAGCTTTGCGATGAAAACGCTTAGCGGTGGCCGGATCGGCATTGCCTCACAGGCATTGGGCATCGCCAGTGGCGCATTTGAACTGGCACTGAAATATTCAAAAGAAAGAAAAGCTTTTGGCAAGGAAATATGCCAGCACCAGGCCATACAGTTCAAGCTGGCTGATATGGCAACAAGGATTGAAGCAGCACGA
>JAEWIW010000366.1 GCA_023386855.1 Bacteroidota bacterium
ACTATAAGCATTAAGAAGATAATTATGTACGATGTAAAATATCATGAAGCTGATCTTGGCGCTTCTTCCTTCCTGGTAACAGGTGGAGCGGGATTCATTGGTGCCAATATTGTTGAATACCTTCTTCAATATGGCGCAGCAAAGGTTCGTGTGCTCGATAACTTCAGCACCGGTAACCATGCCAATATCGAGGCTTTCCTGCAACATCCATCCTTCGAATTCATTGAAGGTGATATCAGGGACACGGAACTGTGCCGTTCGGCCATGAAAGGAATTGATTTCGTTTCTCACCAGGCGGCACTGGGATCAGTTCCCCGTTCCATCAATGACCCGTTAACCACAAACTCGGTGAACGTAGATGGTTTTCTTAATATGCTGGTGGCAGCTAAAGAAGAAGGAGTGAAGCGTTTTGTTTATGCCGCAAGCTCCAGCACATATGGTGATCACCCGGCATTGCCAAAAGTGGAAGCACAGATTGGCAATCCCTTATCACCCTATGCTGTAACCAAACTGGTGAATGAATTATATGCCGACGTATTTTCAAAAGTGTATGGATTCAACAGCATTGGCCTGCGTTACTTCAATGTATTCGGTCCAAGGCAAAATCCTGCCGGGGCATATGCCGCGGTAATTCCTTTATTCATACAGGCGGCATTGCAGGGCACTTCACCTTTTATCAATGGCGACGGAACTACCAGCCGTGATTTCACTTTTGTATCAAACGTTGTACAGGCCAATATAAAATCGCTGTTGCTTCCTGTGTTAAAAACCCATGAAGTGGTGAACGTTGCATATGGCGAAAGAACAACGCTCAACGAATTGTGGGAAATCATTGCAGAGCTTGCTTCCAACAATCAGCAGCCTGCATACCGTGAGCCAAGAGCAGGTGATGTAAAGCATAGCCAGGCCAATATTGATAAGGCAAAATCACTTTTCGGTTACTCACCCCGTATCTCTGTTAAAGAAGGATTGAAGATCACCACTGCCTGGTATGCTAAAAACATGGCAGGAGTTTCAGAACAGGGTTAATCAGCAAAATAATATCATACTTACATGAAGGTTCTTGTAACAGGTTCCGCAGGTTTTATCGGGTTCCATGTAGTTGAAAAACTGGTGCAGAGAGGTGATGAAGTAGTAGGCCTTGATATCATCAATGATTACTACGAGTTGAGATTGAAATATGGAAGGCTTGAAAAGAGCGGGATAGCGCAAAACAGCATCAGGGAAAATGAACTGGTGCAAAGTACCACTCACCCTAATTACAGGTTCATTAAAGCGGATCTTGCCAACAGGGATATTTTGATGGAACTGTTTAAGCAGGAACAGTTTGATGTTGTAGTGAACCTGGCTGCCCAGGCTGGCGTTCGTTATTCATTAACCAACCCCCAGGCATACCTGCACAGCAATGTTACAGGTTTCTTCAATATCCTGGAAGCATGCAGGAATTATCCCGTTAAGCATCTTGTGTATGCTTCATCCAGTTCGGTGTATGGATTGAATGAGAAGATGCCTTTCTCGGAAAAGGACGGCGCGGGCCATCCAATTTCGCTGTATGCAGCATCCAAAAAATCGAATGAACTGATGGCGCATACCTACAGTCACCTGTTCAATATACCATCCACCGGTTTAAGATTTTTTACCGTGTATGGTCCATGGGGCAGGCCCGATATGGCATTGTTCCTTTTCACCAGGTCGATACTGGAAGGCAAGCCCATCCAGGTATACAACGATGGTAATATGCAACGGGATTTTACCTATATCGATGATATCGTACAAGGCATTATCAAAGTGATTGATTCACCCGCAAAAGCACAGCAGGAATGGAATGGACAGGAAGCTGATCCATCTTCTTCCAGTGCGCCTTACCGGGTATATAATATTGGCAATTCAGCACCGGTTAAACTGATGGATTTTATCAGTGCACTGGAAACTGCTATCGGCAAGGAAGCCATCAAGGATTTTCAACCTCTTCAGCCCGGTGATGTATTATCTACCTGGGCCGATACCTCGCAACTGCGCGATGACCTTGGATATAAACCTACCACTTCGGTGGATAAGGGAGTTAAATTATTTGTGGACTGGTATAAAAGTTTTTATCAATAATGAAAGAATATTCTTTTACCGTTGAACAATCCTCATTGTTCGGGCATGTTCAATTAAGTGGAGCAAAAAACAGCGCGCTGCGTTTGCAGGCTGCCAGTTTGCTGACAAGCGAAAAAGTAACGCTTACCAATTTCCCTTCCAACCTGCTTGATGTGCAGGTGCAGAATGGCATGCTGGAATACCTTGGAAAGCAAGTTGAAGTGGCTGAAAAGAAGATCGTCATTACACAGGAGGGAAGCATCAGCACTGAATTGCTTTGGGAAGAAAGATCCATCCGTAATACACTTCTTATCCTTGGCACATTGCTGGCCCGTTTTGGAAAAGGAAAAGTTCCTCTTCCCGGAGGTTGCAAGCTGGGTGAAAGAAAATATGATATCCATGTCATGATCTTTGAAGCCATGGGTGCAAGAGTTTGGGAAGAAGAGAATTATTTATGTGCCGAATCAAAAGGACGCTTAAAGGGCGCCGAACTGGTTCTCCCGCTTCGCTCAACGGGTGCAACAGAAAACGCGATCCTCTGTGGCTCGCTCGCACAGGGCATTACTAGAGTGTGGAACCCGCATATCCGCCCCGAGATACTTGACCTCATCAACATGCTCAATAAGATGGGTGCACGTATCCGTGTGTTCGGGCAGGAGCATATCGAGATCCGTGGCGTGGAAGGTTTGCATGGTGTTGAGCATCGTGTAATACCCGATAACATGGAAGCACTGACATGGATGATCGCTTCGGTGATCACCAATGGTGATATCGAGATCAATAACTTTCCTTTTGAGCATCTTGAAGTTCCGTTGATTCATTTAAGGGAAAGCGGTGCTAAATTCTATAAATCAGAAAATGATATCATCGTAAGAGGTGGAAAATGCTATCCAATTGATATCAGTACTGGTCCATATCCTGGTATCAACTCTGACATGCAACCTTTGTTTGCAATTTATGGCGCATGCGCGAGAGGTGAATCAAAGATTATTGACCTTCGTTTTCCAGGTCGGTATGGCTATGCAGATGAGATCAAAAAAATGGGTGTACAAGCAAGGGTAGATAAGGACTTCCTTATCATCAATGGTGGCAACAGCACACAGGGTACCGAAGTAAATGCGCTTGACCTTCGCGCCGGTATGGCATTGATGCTGCTGGGATTGGTATCACATGGTGAAACCACTATCAATAATGCATGGCAGATTGAAAGAGGTTATGAAGATATCATCACGAAAGTTAGAAGCCTGGGAGGAAAACTTTCTAAAACACTTGTTGCTCAATAATGAGTAGCCTTTCACTTACCTGGAAAGCAATCAAAAATGATCTCCGCGCTCATGGAGGCGGCGGGCTCATAAAGAATATTAATATCTATTGCTTTAATGCATCGTTCAGGCTACTGCTCAATTACAGGCTGGGACGCTATTTTAAAAAATCTTCCAACCCGCTGGCCAGGATGCTGGCAAGGCATTATATGTACAGGCAGGTTACACATCGTAATTGCCAGGTATCATATGAAGCCATACTTGGCAATAACATCAAATTCATGCATCCACTGGGTGTAGTGATAGGAGAGAACGTGATCGTGCATGATCATGTAAGAATATGGCAGCAGGTTACTTTGGGCAGCCATGGTAAAAAAGGAGAAAAACTTTTATATCCTGTTATACATCGTGGTGTAAAAATATTCGCCGGCGCCAAAGTGATCGGTGGTATTGAAGTAGGAGAGAATGCTTCTATTGGTGCAAATTCTGTAGTGCTTAACCAGGTGCCTGCAAATGCAGTAGCAGTGGGTATCCCGGCGAAGATCATTGAAAGGCCGGGGCCGCAGGTGAAGTCCTGAGTTATGGTTTTATTCTTCTGGCGAATCAAATTATTGACAATTGAAATCAAGTTTTCTTAAAGATCTTGTTGCGGTATTTCAGAGCAAGGCAGCCATTGTAGCATTCGGTTTCGCCATGTCGATCATTACGGCAAGGTATCTTGGCCCAGAAGGCAATGGTATCATAGCAGCCCTGATGGTGTATCCCACGCTGTTCATGTCTATCGGTTCACTGGGTGTTCGGCAGTCAACAACCTATTTCGTTGGACAGGAAAAATATCCCATGGAAGATATCTATGGGGCAGCACTCAGCATCTGGTTGTTCACCACGGTACTGGTGGTTTCCATATGCCTGGTACTGATCAATTATTTTACTAAGGGTCAATATACTTCCATCCATATTTTCCTGGCGGTTGCCGCTATTCCTTTTTCGCTATATAATACCTATACATCAGGGATTTTTCTTGGCAAGCAGGATATAAGGCAGTTCAACAGGATCAACTGGATTCCGGCTGGCATCAATCTCGTGTTTACATTTCTTCTTGTTGTAGTGGTTCCCTGGGGGGTAACGGGATCAATGATTGGCTCTGTGCTGGCGCCCTTCATCATGTTCTTCCTGGTGATGTGGAGAATCAGGAAAATGGTGCCGGTAAAATTCAACTTTGATTTCAAACTGATGGGCAATATGCTCAGGCTTGGAATAGTATATGCTGTTTCTTTACTGGTCATCAATCTCAATTATAAAGCCGATATCATCCTGATTGAAAAATATGCCAATACTTATGAGCTGGGTATTTATTCAAAGGGTGTTAGTATCATACAGTATTTATGGGAGATACCCATGCTGCTGAGCACACTGGTATTTTCAAGAAGTGCAGGCGCAAAGGATCCCAAAGAATTTTCCAGGAAAGTGTGCAGGTTGCTGAGGATCGCGGGTGTGGTGATCATCATAGCATCGATCCTGCTGTTTTTATTATCCAAGTACGTGATACTTTTCTTGTTTGGGGAACAGTTCAGGGGAAGTATTATGGTACTGAAATTATTGTTGCCGGGAGTTTTGCTGCTGACCATTTTTAAAGTACTGAATATGGATGTGGCAGGAAAAGGAAAGCCATGGCTTTCGATGACCGCCATGATACCTGCAGTTATCATCAATATACTGCTAAACATATTGTGGGTACCAAAATATGGAGCAAATGGTTCTGCGCTGGCATCCACCATTTCCTATTCCGTTGCTGCCATATTATTCCTGCTGATCTATTCAAAATATGTTCAGATTCCGATAAAAGAGATCTTTACATTTAATCATGAAGATAAACTTGCCGTAAGATCTGTATACCTTAAAGTGAAACAAAAAATACCATTCTTATAATATGAAGATCATCCAGGATTTTGATCTTACCAATTACAATTCCTACCGGATCAAAGCCACCTGTGCGAAAGCATATCTTCCGGAATCGGAACAGGATATTATTGAACTGTTCACCAATTACGATCATTTTAAACCAGTGATCATTGGTGGAGGGTATAATATTATTCTTTCAAAGGATGCTTATGAAAATGATTTTCTCATCTTCTCCGATAACCTTTCAGGTTTCAGGGTTGAAGGAGATCGCATCATTGCACAGGCAGGTGTAAGCATGCTGGCATTAAGCATTGCAGCAAGGGATCATTCCTTATCAGGACTTGAAATATTTTACGACATCCCCAGTTCACTGGGTGGTGCCATTGTTATGAATGCGGGTGCCGGTGGTGAAGAGATCAAGGATATGCTTGTAAGGGTGAAGTATTTTGATCCTGCTACCACGCAGGTTCATGTTATTGAAAGAAAAGACATCAGCTTCGAATACCGTAACAGTACTTTCCAGAAAAACCCCGATCTTATCATTATCGAGGCGGAACTTAAACTTACGCCCGGGGATTATGAAACCATCAACCAGAAAATGGAAACCACCAAGGCTGCCCGATGGGCCAAACAGCCTAAGGAATATCCAAATGCAGGCAGCGTATTTAAGCGACCTCCAGGCAGGTATGTGGGTCCAATGATTGAAGAACTTGGTTTGAAAGGTTATTCATTGGGCGGTGCACAGGTATCACAAAAACATGCGGGCTTTATCATTAATGTCAATAATGCAACGGGCAGAGATATCCTTGACCTGATTGACATGATCAGGAGCAGGGTGAAGAATGCTTTTGGTGTTGAACTTGAAGTAGAACAAAGGGTAATATGAGGATATTGTATTTTATCAGTGCATCAGGCCATGGAAAGGGTGGACATAGTCATTCTCTTAACCTGGTGTCGCGCACTATGTCGAAATATGCAGAGGTACAGATCATTGCTGTTGGTCCTGGTGAAAGCAAGGTTTTGCAGCAGCACCCCGGTTTCAGGGAACTGATCTATACCAATGGTATTCCCAATACAAAAGTGATTGGATCAATAAGAAGGAATGTAAAGCAATTCAATCCTGATGTGATCCATTGCTTTGATGATAAAATTTATACCCTGGTTACATTCTGTTTAAGCATCAGCGGACTGGGATCATACCCGGTGGTATTGAATAAATGCGGCGGTCCAAACCTGGCTTCTTTCCCGGTTGCCTCACATCTCATTCTTTTTTCAAAAGAGAATGAAGCTTTTTATGCCAAAAGGCAGCGATTTAAAAACACAGCAATTCATCTTATACCCAACAGGGTAATGATGGATAATGATAAGCGGGTTTCAGAACACTTCATAAAGAAGGATGGCGAATTTTTCCTGTTCAAGATCAGCAGGATCGCTGAGTACTACCGTAAAACGCTGACCCAATGTATTGAACTGGCTCAGCAATTATGGAATAGGGGGGAAAAGAACTTCCGTTTATTCCTGATCGGCACTATCGACCAGCAACAGGTATATGATGACCTGCAGACCATGATTGGTGAATTGCCAGTAACGATCATTACTGATCCGCTGGTGACCATCAAAGCTTCAGCCTACCTGCATTATGCAGATGCTGCCATCTGTACCGGTCGTGGCTTCATGGAAGCCTGTTCCCTCGGCATTCCTGTGCTTGCGGGTTCTGTTAACCATCCCCATCCCATCCTGGTGGATGATAAAAATTTCAACGATTTCTTCTATTATAATTTTTCAGAACGTGCTAAAGTTCCGGCAGTAAGTGGTGAAGACCAGGTTAGCAGGATTATCGACGTTATCCGCAACCCCCAAAACCGGAAACAGTACAGTGATATGGCCAGCAAATGGTTTACAGAAAATTTTGATATTGAAAAGGGAGTGGAACGATATATCGATGTTTATAAACAGGCAATAAAAGAAAAGCCCGTATATCATCTTAACAGCAACTGGCGACAGCTATTCGCTACGCTCAGGTCGTTTCATATGTCGAATAAAAAACTGGAAAATTCAAACTGATGAGTCATTTCTTTATTGCTTCAAGGAATGCCTCCTATGATGAGAAATCCGTTGATGCCTTGTTTCATAAAATGCACCTGGAAAGAAGTACAAGACTTCTCACTTCAACCCATTCCATCCTGGTATACTTTAAGGCAAATAAGCAAACCGATAACGACTGCTTTTTTTCAAAAGGCAATGACAGGCTGTTTGTTTCAGGAACATTTTTTTACCGCGATCTTTCTTTTGCCAAAAGTCTTGAAACCTTTTACCAGGATTGTGTAAATGATAACATCGACTACCAGTCGATGCATGGACAGTTTGCGCTGGTGGCGATCATAAATGATACCATTCGCATATTCAACGATGCGCTTGGATGTCACAGGATTTTTTCAACACATGATCAAAAAATAATTTCCACTTCTTTCCTGGCAACATGGTATTCCCTTGAACAGCCGGCAACAATTGATTTGTCATCGTTAAGAGAAAAAGCGCTTGGCGGTTATATCGTTTATCCCAAAACACTGGTGAACGAAGTGGCAGATATTACATATGAAAGCTTTGAAGGAAAGAACCTGTTCAAATATCGCGGTGCAAACCTGGACCCTGAGTTGTTGAAGGATGGAAAGGACGTGAGGTTCCAGGCCCTTTCACTGAGAGACTATTTCAGGAACATTGTAACGCTTTCAAAAGGAAATAATATATCACTTGGAGTATCGGCCGGTTTTGATTCAAGGCTGTTACTATCACTGATCAAGGATCTTCCCTCAAAATATTTATATACACACCTCACAAAAGGAGTGCATAATAAGGAAGCAAGGATTGCAAAGAAACTTGCCAGTGTAGCGGGAGCGGAATTACATATTGAAGAAACAGAAAAACCTGATGCGCTTCCATTAACGCAGCAACAGGCCCTTCTCGATGAACTGATTTATTATTATGATGGCCGTACTGCCAATAACAGCGGCGCTTTCAGTTTTACAGGTACATACGACTATAACCTTGACCATCTCAGGCATGTTTATGTAGGGTTGAATGGAAAGGGTGGTGAAGTGTACCGCAATTATTACCAGCTGGGATCAAAAAGTTTCGACTTTGCCCAATGGTATAACGACCTGGTATGGTATCCTTCAGCAGCTTATATGCTTGATAGGTCATCGAGAGAAAAATTACTTTCGGGGATCGGCCAAAGAATATCCAGGCGGCTTGAGGTGAAAGACGACCGGTGGGGAAGATGGCAGATCCACCGTTATTACAGCGAAGTAAGGCAGCCCGATTGCGAAGGATCCATCATATCCGCGCATAATAAGATCACCCATTACCTCTCGCCATTTTTCGACCACAATGTTATTATGAATGCCTATCAATCGTTCAGTAAAATGGGAGGTTCCGACCTGTTCCAGGCAAACCTGATCAGGCATATCGACAGGCCGCTGGCGGAAGTGCCCAGCAAGTACGGCTATAACTTCGTTGATAAAAGCCTCAAATACCGGTTGAAGTCGTTCATCGCCAGGGAAATGCCCCATGGCATGAAGCAAAAAAAGAAGAAGGTGGCCTTTCAACGGCTTTTGGGGCAATCGAAACAAATGGATGAACTGCAGCAGGTTTCATTAGCTGTACTGCAAGCCATTGACCCTGGAATGAAGTGGGAATACGCATTTTATCATTATGCCCAGAAAAATGTTTGCATGAACCTGGCCAGGTTGTTGCAACTGGCGCAATCCCAGTCAAAACTCCAGGCTACCACTTAAAAAAGTAAATTTGATCAAAGATCCAAACATGATGACGCCTGAAACGCTGAATGCTTCGATGCTGGTGGCAAATGAAAGAAAAAGTTTCATGCTCAATGCGGTATTCTGCATACTCATTGCACTCTTCCTGATTTCGCTAAACGGTTTGCAAAAATTCCCGCCATTATTCTTTGTTAATAAGGTTTCTGCTGGTCTTATCGTGATCCTTGGATTTCTTTATTCAGGAAGATTGTATATACCAAAGCTGCTAAAGCTTTTTGGTGTGTTTATCGTGGTGAGTTTCTTTTCAGGGTTTTTTACCGCCATCGACCAGGAACTGCTCTTTGATAATGCTATGAAATTATTGCAGCTGCTCCTGCTTCTTACCGCGATTTCGCAATTTTATATTTTCAGGGGAAACCTTGATGGATTGATGATTGCACTGATCATCAATGCCCTGGTACTTGCCTTTGCGGGAAAATTCCTGAGTCCCGACCTGGTATTTTCCGGTAAGATCGAACGCTATTCCTCCATTACCAATAACTCCAATGGCTTTGCCTTCCAGCTCTTGCTGGGCGTGATCGGAACCTTGTTCTTTTACAGGAAAAACTCGATCATCGTTAAGCTTCTTGTTGCAGCCGGTGTGGGTATGCTGATGTATTATATTGCCATCTCCGGATCACGCAAATCACTAGCAGGTTTTGCCATCGTAGTAACTGCATGGGTATATTTCAGTTTTAACCTTAAAAAATCACTGCAGATTGCAACGGTGCTTTTCCTGATGGCGCTTGCCGCTGGCTCCTACGTATTTGCACTGCTTGAAGATACAGCGGTGGTGCAAAGGCTTTACCAGCTTGAATCAGATTCCGGCGCCGCGGATATCAGGGCCATTTTGTACCGCGAAGCTTTCGAGGTATTCCAGGAGCACCCATTTTTTGGGGTGGGGTTAGATAATTTCAGGCGATATTCGGTGAGTGGATTGTATGCCCATTCCAACTATATGGAACTGCTTGCCGATACTGGCATTATTGGCTTTGCGCTATTCTTCGCCGTTTACCTGCTCGTATGGAGAAATTCAGACCGTCTTGTTCGATTGTTCGAGAGGGATGAAACCGCGATCTTTCTTTCAGGTATCAATAAATGCATCATCATCCTTTTTTTGGTGATCGGTGCAGGTGCTGTGCAATATGATAATATCGCGCACTGGACCTTGCTATTATTCCCCATTATTCTGCAGGAAAAAGCTGCCCTGATGGTTAGCGAGGCTACGCAGGAAGAAGAAGAAAAAGAACTCGCGATGGACGAAACAGGAAGTGTTTCCGCATAAAACAGATTAGGATCTTCATGACGAATAAATTACCGGTCGCTATTATTTCGAGCGACTATATCAATGCTATCAGTATCTGGACCTCCCTTAAGAAATTAGGGTTCCCTGGTAAAGTGATCTTTCTAAACACTTCAGGAAGAAACATGGTGGGCTCTATCTGGAGTAATGCTACCGTGGTAGATTTTTATAAGAAAGACCCCGGTGAAATCATACCTTTTTTAACTTCGATGGATAAAGAGGTTAAGAAATATTTCTTTCTTACCAATGAATTGTTCCATCCGCTGCTGCATGAAAAAAGAGAACTGCTTTCACAGCATAACGTGATCTATCATATCGGGCAGTCGGATCCTCAAATCATACTGGATAAAACCAATTTCCTGGATCTTGTTGCAAGGGCGGGAGCTCCTGTTCCCGAGGAATATAACCTGCATGGACAGAAGCGGTTTCCCCTTATTGTTAAATTCCGTCGTTCATTTGAAAATGAACTGCATACTCCAAAGCCACGACAGGTAAATACTGAAGCAGAATTGCAGCAATATGTTGCCGAATTAAAACTGCAGGGATTCAGTGAAGGAAATATACAGCTTCAACAATTGCTCAGCTGGGAAACACAGGATAATGTTTCAGTTTGCGGTTGGTATGATGAGCATGATCATGTATTCTTCCAGACCCGGAAAATTATTCAGCATCCACCTAAAGTTGGTAATGGTGATGTAGTGGAAGTAATGACACTCGAGAAGGAGCTTGAAGAAAATGCATTGAAAGTATGTCGTGCACTAAAATATACAGGGCCATTTGAAATTGAATTCATCAGGGAACTAAATGGTGGTCCTTTCAGGATCATTGAAATGAATCCACGTTTCTGGATGCAGCATGGACTGGTTGAAGAATTATCAGGTCATTACCTTGTTGCTAAATACGCGGGAATTGAACCCCTGAAACCTGCTACAGGACTGCATTACTGGATATATCCAATGGTGAGCATATATAAATCGCTTTTAATGAACTTTAATTACCTGCCTTATCTCTTTAAGAAAAAAGTGTATTGGCCGGTAACAGGATTACAGGCAGGAAAATTCCTGCTTAGTCATTTGACAAGGAAGATTTTTAGCAATTAAACAGGTTGAGCATGAACAGGAAATTAGTCAAGAAAGCCATTTATTCTTCGATAAGGAATTATATAGATCTGACCGATCGGGAAGTGCGGAACAGGGAAATGATGAATGAACATGCCAATGTATTGTCGGTTCGCCATGCCGATTCACCTGTTTTACTGGGCATCATTTATGATGTTTACCAATACCACAAATTTTACGTAAGGGCTGCATTGGAGAATAACCTGTCGTTTGATGTTATTAACCTGCAGGACAATAACTGGTGGGAGCAGATCCACCGGGAGCCTTATGACGGTTTTCTTGTATGGCCAAATGGAATGCGTGAATCGCTTAAATCCACTTACGACAGCCGTGTCAAAATGATCGTAGATTATACAAACAAGCCGGTATTCCCCGATTACCTGGCCATCTGGTTATACGAAAATAAGATCAGGACCAACGACTGGCTGGTGGTCAATAATTTTCCAACTGTTCCAACTTTTGTGTATTTTAATAAGACCAGTGCATTGGAACATTTGTCGAACCACTCGCTACCAGTAGTGATTAAAACGAATCTCGGCGCATCAGGAAAAGGAGTATTTATTATAAAAACGGCAGCCGAGTACCGAAAGGTCATCAACCAGTGTTTTGCAAGTGGTTTGAAAAGTCATGGTGTTAGCCCATATGCCGAATCCCGCGGTTATGCCTATATCCAGCAGTTCATTCCTGGTATGGAAGAGTGGAGAATGGTCAGAATTGGTGATTCTTTCTTTGGTCATAAAAAACTCCAGGGAAAGGGCACTGAAAAACATTCGGGTTCATTACTCAAAGGCTGGGAACGGCCATCAGAAGACCTGCTGAACCTGCTGTATGAGATCACCGAAAGAGGAGGTTTCAGGAGCATGAATGCCGATATGTTCAGGGATAAGGACGGCAATATTTATGTGAATGAATTGCATACGGTGTTTGGGCAAAGTACTGATCACCTCATGATTGTTGATGGTGTTCCCGGGCGCTACCTTTATGAAAATGGGAATTGGGTATTCGAGGCAGGAGATTTTGTAAGAGGGCATAGTGCAAAAGCAAGAATTGATTATTTTGTAAACGAAGTAATTCTCAAGGGCAGAAATAAAACCTAACCTGGGTGATATGCTTGCAGATTTCCTGATATATCCTGTTAATACGGCACCGATGAATGCCACCAGGGCCAGGGAATACCTTGCAAAACTTCATCCTTCTTCTCTTAAGGTATCATTCCAGGAACTGGTCATAGAAATTTTTGGTCAGGAATCATTGGTTGGTGATTTCCCGCTGGTTTTCGGAACTGCATTTTGCAGGGGAAAACTCTTTTCTCCAGGCCTAATCCAGGATCATTCATCTTTGAAAGGGAACTATGTTATCCTTTCTGATGGTAACGGTAAATTAAATATCGAGATCGATGCCCTCAGGCAGTTTCATATATTTTCAAATCCCTTATCGGGCCTCCTGACTTCTTCTTTCCTGGCCGCCTGTCATTTCCTCGACAGCTTAACGGTAAATAGGATGGCTTTTTATGAAAAGATGTTCAGGGGTTATAATATTGCGCCAGATACCGTATTTAAAGAGATCCTGCATGTGCACGAGGAAGCGCAGCTGAACCTGGATTTCTATTCATTATCAGATAACAGGTACAGGTATAAAAAGCATCGTTATGCCAATCGTAATGAAGCGATAGAGGTGCAGGTCAGGGTTTTGGATGAATATATGGAAGAGCTGAAGCCCCTGGCAGGAGCGATGGGTGTTGACCTTGGAATTTCCAGTGGATATGATTCACGGTTGTTACTGGCGTTAATGACAAAGCACCAGTTCGATCACTACCAGCTCCATACTCATGGTATAAAAGGCGTTTCATTACATGGGTTTGAACAAAGCATCACCCGGCAAATTGCCAGTTCAATTGGGAAAGAGATCAGGGTAGTGCAGGTTGAACCTTTTAACAGGCTCATGAATGGCCAGCTCGACAGGGCAATTGAACAGAACTTCAATTATTTCCAGGGAAGGAACAGCCATAATATGGGCGCTTTTACCCAAACCTATGCGCTTCCCTATAAAAAGGAAGTAATGGGTAAGAACAGATTCTCGCTGAATGGACTTGGTGGAGAGATCTTTCGTAACTATTATTATCTTCCAAAACAAGGCATCAACTTAAGGCTGTTTGCACAAAATCATTTGTTCTACCGTTTTTCAAATTGGCTGGTCAATGAAAAGCAGTTTGATCAGGTTCTTGAATTTGTAAAACAGAAAATTGAAAAAAGGCTGGGACTACCCCTGCATGAACGCACTAACCTTGAAACCTTGAGAAGGTATTATAGTGAGATCAGGATGCCAGATGGGGATGGTTGCAATCACAATGCACATAATAAATACTTTCATTTTCTTACCCCGTTCATGGAGCCAGGTTTATATGATGCTGCATTAGGATTGACGGATTGGATTGGAACAGGTGGAGATTTCGAAGGCGAACTGATCAACCGGGTTTCTCCTGTACTGGCCAGCCTGCCTACACATTATGGAGCTACGGCCACCAACCCGGGTTGGAATACGAAGTTGCAGAGATTGATTAAAGTGTCCATGGGACAAAAGATCCAAAGAAAAAGATTTGATTATATAGCATCAAGGATGACGGCCGATAATGAGAGCGGGAGATTCCTGGAACACATGAAAAAAGAATCAACTTATTTCCGGGAAGCCTGGAATAATTTAACGCAAAGCTTTAATGAAATAAACTGGAACAATATCCATCTTGAATTTCCCTGCATGGTAAATTCAGCCATGCTATCTGTAACCTTTTATGAATTCAGACAAAAAATAAACAATCCCGGTGTACAGTCCTCAGTTCATCCTTAAACCTAATAATATGAACAGGAATGAGTTGATACACAGTCTGAAAGTGTATATCCCTAAAGGGTTACGAAAAAAGTTGCGTTCAAGATTTTCATTTGTGGATTACAATATCTATTACAGGAAAAGCAGGAATCCATTTTTGTTGGATCCAGAACAGGTGACCTATTCAGGTTCTCCTATCAAAGTGGGTATTTTCAAGGAATTTTACCAGTACCATAAAAGTTATATCTCGGCATGCCGCGACCTGGAGATATCCTACCAGTTGATCGATCTTCAATCTCCTTCCTGGCAGCAACAGGTACAGGAATCCCAATGTGATGCTTACCTGGCATGGCCTTCGGCAGGGTTGTCGGTTTGGAAAGAAATGTTTGATGATAAACTCCGCATTATGGTGGAGGATATGAACAAACTGATCTATCCATCGCTTAAAGAAATCTGGTTATTTGAAAATAAAAACAGGGTGCAGGACTGGCTGCGGGCACATAATATTCCGCAACCTCAGACATGGGTGTTTTATGATATTGAGGAAGCATTAAAATTTGCTGAAAACTGCAGGCTGCCATTGATTTACAAAACCCGCATCGGTTCCTCAGCCAATGGAGTAAAAGTTTTCCGTGACAGGCAGGAACTGAAGTCATTTATCAGGAAAGCTTATTCCAAAGGTTATCTTCCAGGTGGCCATCATCCATTGGATAAAGAATGGGGCAGGATATACCTGCAGGATTTTATTGAAGATGCACAGGAATGGAGAATGATCCGGATTGGTGAATCCTTTTTTGGATACAGGAAAGAAAAGTCAGGTGACTTCCACAGTGGTTCTCATAAATGGTCATGGCTTGATCCCGGTAAGGATCTACTTGATTTTACCTTTATGGTTACAGAGCAAGGTAATTTCAGTTCCATGGATGTGGATGTTTTGATCGATAAGCAGGGGAAGATGTATGTAAACGAACTGCAAACCGTATTTGGAGCAACTACTCCGAAAGAAATGCTTAAGATCAATGGAGTCGAAGGCCGTTACAGGAAAATAAACGGGCAATGGGTTTTTGAACCAGGCCAGTTCTCTGCCAACGAATGTTCCAACCTCCGGTTGCTGAACCTTGTTGACCAGCTAAGCCATAAAAAGAAAGTTGAAAATATATCGTGAGAGTTCTATTTGTAGCAAATACTTTTCCAAGCCCGGATAAACTGAATACAGGTGCTTTTAATTTAAGGGGAGTCCAGAACTTACTGAAAGCCGGTGTCGATGTTAAAGTGGTACACTTCCGTTCCTGGTCGCCCAAAAAGAAAGTCATTTCACACTATCCTATCGATGGTGTTGAAGTGACTGCCATAGCACTTCCTTATTTTGTTGGTCTTTCGCCACGGCTTCTTTCTGCCAACCTCTGGTTGTACAGAAAAATGTTTGATGGCATTTTTAAAAAATATTTTTTAAAAAATACTGATATCATTCATTCTGTTGGAGTGGGCCATGCAGGTATTATCTGCGGTTTCATTGCAAGAAAATATGGTATTCCGCATGTAGCTCAATGCATAGGTTCTGATGTCAATATCATCCTTCCACAGATTGCGAAATTTGCAGGAGTTAAAGGATGGAACAAGGGTGTTGATATTTTCGTAGGCAACAGCAAGGAGTTAAGAGATCATATTCACAAATTGTACCCATCGTCCAGGGCCGAAGTTATTTACCGCGGTGTAAACCTCCACGAGTTCCATCCTGTACAGGAGCCAAAAAATGGACAGAAAAATTACATCACGGTGACGTACCTCGGCGGTTTATCACCAAAGGAAACCAAGCCCTTTGGTATGGATCAGAAAGGAGGTATTACCCTGCTGAAAGCGTGGGAGAAATTTAAACAGGATAATCCCGCATCAAATGCATCCCTGCAATTTTGCGGGCCTAACGTAAACAGCGGGATCATTGCATCCATCTTGCAAAAAGATCCTTCTTCAATACAAGTTAATGTTGTGGGACCCATGGACCGGAAGAAGGTCGCATCATTATTGCAACAGTCGCAGATCGTTGTATTGCCAAGCATGTTTGAAGGGTTGCCCAACGTGGCCATGGAAGCAGCAGCCAGTGGCGCTGCGCTGGTGGGTACAAAAGTGGGCGGTATCCCTGAAGTGATCATGGAGGGAAGAAATGGCTACCTCATAGATCGAAAAGATGCAGATCAGATCGCCGACAAGCTCAGCCAGCTCATAAACGATCAAAATATTTTAAGTTCCTTTCAAAAAGAAAGCCGCCGTTTCATGGAAGAAAGATTTGATTCCAGGCAGTTTGCAGAAGGATATATCAACATTTATAAAGAATTAACCAGGAAGTAATCATGAAACCAAAGGTCTGTCAGTTTACCATCATACACAGGCTTGAAGATGAGAGGATCTTTCATAAGGAATGTAAATCGCTTGCAAAGCAGATGGACGTTACCCTAGTATCCACATCTGATGAAACAAAAGAACACCAGGGTATTCATGTTGTAGGCATTGGGTACCCGAAAGGTGCATGGAAGAGATTTAAAAAGATTTTTTCAGTGATCCCCTTACTGGTAAAACAGAAAGCGGATATCTATCATTTCCATGATCCCGAGCTTATTTTCACCGGCTATATTTTGAAGAAATTTTACGGGAAGAAAGTAGTATACGATGTTCATGAACATTATACTATGAAGTTCCTCGGTAGGGATTTTGGAAAAATGTCGCTGATCAAAAAGCCCATGATCAAGATATGGACCTGGCTGGAATCCTATATTGGAAACAGGATGGACATGGCTGTAGCAGCGGATTCTGTTACTGTTCAGCAGTTCAGTAAAACCAAATCTATTGTCATTGGAAATTTTCCTCCGCTGAGTTTTGTCAATGGGATTGAACCAAAAGGTGTTGTTGAAAAAGACGAAGAATTCAGGGTTGTGTATGTGGGCGCCATTCATGAAATGCGTGGCTTGCGCAAATCAGTAGAAGCAATAGAGAAAGTAAAGTATAAAAATATAAAGCTGCATATCATTGGTGATTGCAAGTTTCCTGAACTCACCAGGCTGTTTCAATCCAGCGAAAGAGTAGTGTTCCATGGAAGAATTCCATGGGAAAAGCTCAACCTGGAATTAAAGAAATGCCATGTGGGTTTGGCCTTGCTTCAACCTATACCGGGATTTTTATATTATCCCGGTGAGAATATTGTTAAGCTGTTTGAATACGCAGGAATGGGGATACCCTACCTGATCAGTAACTTTCCAAGGCTGACCAACTTCGTTAATAAAAATGGAGGTGGTCTGTTAGTGGATCCTACCGATACAGATGCTATTGCCCGTGCTATTGAACGGTTGTACGAAGATAATGAGCTGTACCAGCGTTTAAGCAGGGAAGGAATCGCTATGGTAAAAAATCAATTTAACTGGGACCTGCAGGAAGAGAAATTAATCAACGCGTACCAGGAAATCCTTTCGAAATGAAAATTATCATATCACACGATGTAGACCATCTCCGTATGGGGGAGCATCTTAAGGATACTTTTCTTGGTGGAAGCATTCTCCGGACCGCCAAAGGACTTTTGAAAAGTTCCATCAGCTTTTCACAGGCCATGAAACGGTTTTCCCTGGAATTGAACAGGGTAAAGGAGCTACATGAATTCAATGCACAATACGGTGTAAGAGAGACCTTCTTTTTTGGAATGCGGAAGGGACTAAATCTTTCGTATGAGTACAATGATGCTTTTCCGTTAATTAAATATTTGCTCGACAATGATGTGCTGGTAGGCTTACACGGAATGGGGTACAATTCTATTGAACTGTTGAAGGAAGAAAGAGACCGGATCGCATCTGTACTTCCGGTAAATTACCCATTAGGGATCAGGAACCATTACCTGCGCAAGGATGCAAATACATTATCCATCATGGATAAGCTGGGATTTGTTTTTGATTCAACGGATTACCACCTGGTGGCACCACATAAAGTAGGCAATATGTGGGAAATCCCTATTAGTGTGATGGATGCAGGATTTATTTCCCATTATAAAAATGATATGGATCTGCTGAAACAGCAGACTGCCGCTAAACTGAATGAGGCAATGCAGTTATCTCTTCCTTTCTTTGTGATCAATTTTCATGATGCTTATTTCAATGAAGGTTATCCCGACTTTCATAAATGGTACACCTGGCTGGTACCTTATTTAAAAGAAAGAGATTTCCGGTTCATTAATTTTTCTGAAGCTATAAAAGAATTAAATGCGGATCTTATACATAAGTAAATACGTAATTCTCCCGGAGTACGGCGCTGCAACAAGGCAGTACTTTATATCCAGGGCCTTGTCTCAAATGGATGATAATGAAGTCATGCTTGTGGGCTCAAGATCAACATTGGGGAAGGTTCCGCCATTCAAAGGTTTGTTCAGGTCAACATCTGAAGGGAGACTGAAAATGGTTACCCTCAACGGTCCGGCGGTTACTGCAGGCTTTAACCTGAAAAGGTTAATGAGCTGGATAACTTTTGAAAAGAACCTTCGTCAATTCAAAATGTATATCAAGTCGTTCAAGCCTGACGTGGTGATTGTTTCATCATTATCGATCCTTACTTTCCTGACCGGCGTATTTTTGAAGCGCTGGTTGAAAATTCCGCTGGTGATCGAGATCAGGGATATCTATCCATTGACGCTTGTTGAAGTTGGTAATTACAGCCGCTTTCACCCTGCTGTGCAATTGTTGAAAAGAGTTGAAAAAATTGGATATCAAAATGCGGATCTTATACTGAGCACCCTTCCCAATGCATCGGAGCATATCCGTTCAGTGATCAAAAAACCATTTAAATTTAAATGGCTTCCTATGGGTGTTGACCAGGCTTATTTTGATGAGCATGATACCAGCATCAGGCATGATTTCCGAAAGGATGATGAATTCTGGATTTGCTATGCCGGAACCATTGGAGTGGCCAACGCACTGGATACAATGTTTGAAGCAGCGGCAAGGCTTGAATCATCACATCCTTTGATTCGCTTTGCTATTATCGGTGAAGGACCACTCAAAGAAAATTTCGTTCAGAAATATGGACATCTTAAAAACCTGGTGTTCTTTCCTGCCGTAGGTAAACAGGAACTGCAATCTTACCTGTTGGATATGGACCTGTTGGTGAACACCATTTTAAATAAATCGATCTATCGTTTTGGCGTTAGTCCTAACAAATGGATGGATTATATGTATTCCGGCCGGCCCATGTTGGTAGCGTATAATGGATACCGTTGCATTCTGAATGAAGCGGGATGCGGTAAATTTGTTGAAGCGGGTAACGTGGACGCGCTGGTAAATGGCATCCTTGAGTTTTACAGCATGGATAAGAAACAGCTTGATGAAATGGGCGCACGTGGAAAGCAATACCTGATCGATCATCATGATTACCGCATATTGTCGTCCGAACTCTATAATTCTTTAAAACAATTAACTAAATCTCAAAAATCGCTGGTTGATGAATAATATAAAATTTGTAATTGTTGGTATTGGCGCCATTGGAAAGCGTCATGCCCATATGGTGCTGGGAACACCCGGTGCTGAACTGGTTGCCATGGTCGATCCTGTTTCTACTAAACGTGATGGGTTCGAGGCATTAAAACCGTTTCCACTATTTTCTTCAATTGAAGAGTTTTTTGAATCCGGCCTTGAAGCGGATGTTGTAAACATCTGTACACCTAACGGCCTGCATGCACCCCTTGCGATCAAAGCGCTGAAGCAGGGCTACCATGTAGTGATAGAAAAGCCCATGGCATTATCGAAGAAGGATTGTGAAGATGTGATCTTTACAGCGTTGAAAATGTCAAGGCAGGTATTCGTTGTAAAACAGAACAGGTACAGTCCTCCGAGCAAATGGCTCAAGGAAGTGGTGAGCAATAAAACTATTGGTGAAGTGTTAATGGTGCAGGTAAATTGTTACTGGAACAGGGACGACCGTTACTATACCCCTGGAAACTGGAAAGGTACATTATCCCTTGATGGAGGTGCATTGTTCACACAGTTCTCACACTTCATTGATATCATGTACTGGATCTTCGGTGATGTTAAGAACATACGCAGTGTTTTTGCAAATTATACGCACCAGCACAATACAGAGTTTGAAGATTCCGGCTTTGTACAATTTGAATTCATCAATGGTGGAATGGGCTCCATTAACTTCTCTACCGCCGTTTGGGATACCAATATGGAATCATCCATCACTGTGGTGGGCTCCAAAGGATCAGTAAAGGTAGGCGGACAATACATGAACGAAATTGAATATTGTCATGTTGACAATTATGTAATGCCTGAACTTCCTCCTACCAATCCTCCCAACGATTATGGACCTTTCAAAGGAAGTGCGGCCAATCACCATTATGTAATTGAGAATGTGATCAACACGTTGAATGGAAGGGATACCATCACAGCAAATGCCCTTGAAGGTTTGAAAGTGGTGGATATTATAGAAAGGATTTATGAATCAAGAAATATTGCCCAGTTAATGGGAAAGAGCAGTTTAAAATTGGCAAATTAATATGAGCAATTATTACGCACACGAAACAGCGGTGATCGATGAAGGCTGCGAGATCGGCGAAGGAAGCAAGATCTGGCATTTTGCCCATATCATATCGGGTGCCCGCATTGGAAAGAACTGTATTGTAGGCCAGAATTGCGTCATCTTCAACGATGTTGTCCTGGGCAATAATGTTAAGATACAGAATAACGTATCGGTGTATACCGGTGTAACCTGCGATGATGATGTTTTTCTTGGACCAAGCTGCGTTTTCACGAATGTAGTCAATCCGAGAAGTGCTATCGTTCGCAGGGGACAATATGCCAAAACGCATGTAGGTAAAGGCGCTTCTATTGGTGCCAATGCCACCATTGTTTGCGGCCACGATATTGGTGAATACGCGTTCATTGGAGCAGGTGCGGTGGTGACAAAAAATATTCCTGCATATGCACTGGTGATAGGAAACCCTGCACGACAGGCCGGATGGATGAGTGAATATGGACATCGTCTTCAATTCAACGAACAGGGAATTGCAGTTTGTCCTGAAAGCAAAGAGGAATACCAATTGAAAGAAGGAAAAGTTTCCCGCAAAAAGTAGTCGCAGCCAACATGTATAGGAATATTTTCAAGCGGTTGATTGACCTGTTGGTAAGCCTGGTAGCATTCATTGTTTTGTTCCCTTTATTTTTTGTGGTGACCATCCTGTTGACCATTGCCAACCAGGGAAAGCCATTTTTCTTCCAGTCAAGACCCGGTAAGCATGAACGCATCTTCAGGGTTATTAAGTTCAGGACCATGAACGATAGGAGAGATGCAAATGGTCAATTGCTGCCCGATGAAATTAGGTTAACACCTGTGGGAAAATTTGTAAGAAAAACATCCCTTGATGAAATACCCCAATTGCTGAATGTTATCATGGGTGATATGAGTCTTGTTGGGCCAAGGCCTTTACTTGTCGACTACCTTCCGCTATATGATGAACAACAAAAGCGCAGGCATGAAGTAAGACCAGGAATTACTGGTTGGGCACAGGTGAATGGACGCAATGCCATCAGCTGGCAAAGAAAATTTGAGCTGGATATTTATTATGTTGACCACCTGAGTTTTGGACTTGACCTACGTATTGTATGGATGACATTGCTGAAAGTTGTAAAGTCTGAGGGTATCAGCTCTGCAACATCGGCAACCATGGAGCGGTTTACGGGTAATTAAATCAATAGTGAAGATGGAGAAAGGATTGAACTGGTTAAGCAAAGATTGGTTTTTATCTGCCATGGTACTGGTGTACCTGCTGGTCATTTTTG
>JAEWIW010000386.1 GCA_023386855.1 Bacteroidota bacterium
TTGTTTCTCTCCTCACCTAAAATGCCGAATCATGAACGAAGAAAAAAAACTCACCACTGCCTCGGGCATACCTTACTACTTTAATGAAGATTCCATGAGTGCAGGACCCCGTGGTCCTTTATTATTGCAGGATTTTATTCTGCATGAAAAGATGGCGCATTTCAACAGGGAAAGAATTCCTGAAAGGGTGGTTCACGCCAAGGGAACCGGGGCCTATGGAACATTTACAGTTACCCACGATATCAGTAATTATACCAGGGCCAAACTCTTTAATACCATCGGAAAACAGACCAGGGTTTTTCTTCGCTTCTCCACTGTTGGTGGAGAGAAAGGTTCAGCTGATACCGAACGTGATCCAAGGGGTTTCGCGCTAAAATTTTATACTGAAGATGGAAACTGGGACCTTGTAGGTAACAATACGCCCATTTTTTTTATCAAGGACCCGAAAAAATTCAGTGATTTTATTCACACCCAAAAACGTGATCCACGCACCAATACCAAGAGCCCTACCATGATGTGGGATTTCTGGAGCCATAATCCTGAAAGTCTTCACCAGGTCATGTTCCTGATGACCGACAGGGGAACACCTGTGGGATACAGGCATATGCATGGTTTCGGAAGTCATACTTTCAGTTTCTATAACAGTGCAAATGAAAGAGTGTGGGTGAAGTTTCATTTTAAAACAAAGCAGGGCATAAAAAATTTCAACAATGAGGAAGCTGTAAAAATGAAAGGAGAGGACCCTAATTATGCACAGAGAGATCTTGTTGAAGCTATTGACAGGGGTGAATTTCCCAAATGGATTTTAAAGATCCAGGTGATGACCGAAGAGCAGGCAAAACATTGTTCATTTAACCCCTTTGATCTCACCAAAGTTTGGCCCCATGCCGATTTCCCGCTGATTGAAGTAGGTGAACTTGAGCTCAACAAAATCCCCGATAATTATTTTGCCGATGTGGAGCAATCCGCTTTTGCACCGGCACACGTAGTGGATGGCATTAGTTATTCTCCCGATAAAATGTTACAGGGTAGAATACTCAGTTATCCCGATGCGCACCGTTATCGCCTGGGTACAAATTATGAGCAGTTACCGGTTAACCGTTGTCCATTTGCAGTAAATAACTATGAAAGAGATGGCGCTATGCGGCTGGATGGTAATGGTGGAAGTGAACCCAATTATTTCCCCAATAGTTTTGACTCCATCAAGCCTGATGCAGCCTATAAGACAGCAGCGCTCCCACTGGATTCACTGGTAGCGGATAATTACGACCGCAATGGTCAGAATGAAAATGATCATTTTTCACAGCCTGGAATTTTTTACAGGAAAGTATTATCAGAAGAAGAAAGAAAATCCCTTATTCATAACATCGTTACTTCAATGCAGGGCATCAACGGTCCAAAAAGAGATGAGATCATCAACAGGCAGCTTTGCCATTTCTTCAGGGCCGATATTGGCCTTGGAATGGGCATCGCGCTTGGACTTGGCTATGACCTGAGCACTCATCCAAGCATACTGGAAGGCCATAAAATAGAAGAAAAAACGATCTAGGTTATATTTTTAATGCGAGGTTATCCCATATACAGGTCGGGCCAGTCCCGGCCTTTTTTATAAGAACAATCTCCATAGACGGGCATAAAATATTTATATACTAACCTTCAAGCACCACCTTGTTCTTACCAATTTTAAGTGAATATGTATTCCCTATTTTCAAAGGATAATTTTCCCTGGTATGCCCCACGGGAAAATCATAGCATACAGGAAAATCATATTCTTTCACGGCATCCCTGATGATCTCGTATACTGGTTTGCCGAATGGCCTTAATGTATCCTTATTATCAGAAAAACTTCCGACGACCAATGCTTTTATCTTTTTAAAATAACCGGCTCTTTTTAGCTGGTACAGCATACGGTCAATATTATAAGCATATTCACCTATATCTTCAATAAAGACTATTTTGTCCTTTGTTTGGTACGAAGATTTACTGCCAATAAGGTGAGCCAGCAGCGCCAGGTTCCCTCCTACCAGTTCTCCTTCTGCCATACCTTTCCTGTTGAATTCATGGGAAGGAATAATGAACCTGTTCGTTTTTCCTTCAATGGTTCTTTTCCATGCGAGCAGGTATGGATTGTTTTCCAGTCCATCTTTAAAAGCCGCAGCCATGGGAGCATGCAGCGTAGCAATATTGTAGGTTGAAAATACATGCGCATGCAAAACGGTAATATCACTATAACCAATGATCCACTTGGGATGCTTCCTGAATTTTTTAAAGTCAAGGTCATCAATGATCCTGCTCAAACCATAACCACCGCGCGCACATAGTATGGCAGCAACCTCACGGTCATCGAGGGCCAGTTGAAGATCGGCAAGTCGTTCCTTATCGGTGCCCGAAAAATAATTACCGGTTTCTTTTCCCACTGTAGCCCCTATCCGCACCTTATAACCCCAGTTATCGAGGATGCTGATGCAGGGTTCAACATCTTTCATGTCCATAAAGCCGGCGGGGCAAACCAGCGCAATGGTATCGCCGGGCTGAAGGTAGGGAGGATTCGTTGCCATGGTATTGATTTAGATTGCCGATT
Organism: Bacteroidota bacterium; assembly: GCA_023386855.1. GTDB lineage: Bacteria > Bacteroidota > Bacteroidia > Chitinophagales > Chitinophagaceae > Flavitalea. The sequence continues at coordinate 2,582 of JAEWIW010000386.1, forward strand.
TGAACCCTGAAGATAGGTTTGATGAACCAATATTCCCGATTGCTTCCTAAGTTTGCATCTTATGAGCAATTATAGAAGAATCCTGGTCACTGCTGCACTTCCCTATGCGAATGGGCCTGTGCATATCGGCCACCTTGCCGGTTGTTATCTTCCATCAGATATATATGTAAGGTACCAGAGGGCGCAAAAGCGTGATGTAAAATATGTTTGCGGAAGCGATGAGCATGGTGTTCCCATAACCATCAGGGCAATGAAGGAAGGAATTACCCCACAACAGGTGGTGGACAAGTATCACCATATGATCAAAGATAGTTTTGAGCAGATGGGTATTTCCTTCGATATCTATTCACGCACTTCCGGAAAGGTTCACCATGAAACCTCGGCTGGATTTTTCACTAACCTGTATGAAAAGGGTTTATTTGAAGAGAAGGAAACTGAACAGTATTACGATGAAAAGGCCAATGTGTTTTTGGCCGACCGATATATTACCGGCACATGCCCGGTTTGTGGCAATCCAAATGCCTATGGCGACCAGTGTGAAAAATGCGGGTCATCATTAAGTCCCGAGCAATTGATCAATCCACGCTCCACCCTTTCCGATGCCATTCCCGTGAAAAGAAAAACAAAGCACTGGTATTTCCCATTGCAGAATTATGAAGGATGGTTGAAAGACTGGATCATTGAAGGGCATAAAGAATGGAAGAACAACGTTTATGGCCAGTGTAAAAGCTGGCTCGACAATGGACTGCAGAGCAGGGCAATGACCCGCGACAGCAACTGGGGGGTGAAAGTGCCGCTTCCGGATGCCGAAGGAAAAGTATTATATGTTTGGTTCGATGCTCCTATCGGTTATATCAGCGCAACAAAAGAGTTAACAGAAAACTGGTCGGATTACTGGTGTAAGGAAGATACCAAGCTGGTGCATTTCATTGGTAAGGATAATATCGTATTTCATTGCATCATCTTCCCTGCCATGCTGAAAGCACATGGCGATTTTGTTTTACCTGATAATGTTCCGGCAAATGAATTCCTGAATATTGAAGGCGAGAAAGTTTCCACCAGCCGGAACTGGGCCGTATGGGTTCATGATTATTTACAGGACTTCCCTGGCCAGCAGGATGTGCTTCGCTACGTGTTGTGCAGTAATGCACCGGAAACCAAGGACAATGATTTTACCTGGAAGGATTTCCAGGAACGCAATAACAGTGAACTGGTTGC
>JAEWIW010000002.1 GCA_023386855.1 Bacteroidota bacterium
CGTGGCACGGGGGCGTGCCACGGGGTGTACCCTAAAACTCTTTTACCTTTTCTCCCAGATCATAAACCACCGCATTGCCATTGAGTTTGGAGGCGATAAGTGAACTTCCGGCAGCACTACGGTATCCACCGGCACAATGCACCACTATGGGCTTCCCAACCGGTATCTCGCCAATCCTGCTCCTTAACTCCGACAAAGGGATCGCAATACTATCCTCAAAGATCTTTTTCGTTTCAACCTCAGATGGGTTCCTGACATCCACGATGGTGTAGTCTTCGAGGTCCTCCTTAAATTCCTTTACATCCAATGCCCCTGTCCTCTTCTCACCATACTCTAACACGAAAGCCTTTTCTACCTGCTCTTCGTAACCTATCGCGGCAATCCGCTCAAATAACTTTTCCAATTGCTCTTCGGATCCGCCAGTGAGATAGAATTTTTCTCCAGGCTTGATAATGGTTCCCAGCCATGTTTCAAATTTTCCATCTTCCATTAAATTGATCGAACGATCAAGATGCTGCTCCTTGAAATCCTTTTCACCACGGGCATCAATGATCCATAGGTTTTTATTCAATACTGAAGCTTCTTCCGCACTACTTACAGGTTTATCAATTTTTATTTTTTCGATACCTGCCCTGAATGCTGGTGCACCAACCCTGTTCATCTCTACATCATGCGGGAAATAGGCAGGAATAAAAGGCTGGCCAGAAAGAAGGTTCTCAACAAATTCCTGCCCGGTCATATCCTGTAACGACCAGTTGGTCATTTTCTCCGCGCCAATGGTACTGCTTTGCGCTTTGCTGAGCGATTTACCACAAAGGGTTCCTGCACCATGCGCAGGGTAAACCAGCACATCATCGGGCAACACCATTAACTTATTCCTCAAAGAAGCATACATATCCCTGGCCAGCGAATCACGTGTAGCCTTGATATTACCTGCACCTTCCCTGAGGTCGGGCCGACCGCAATCACCAATGAATAAGGTATCACCGGTGAAAACCGCATTAGGTTTACCATCATGTTCCAGTACAATAGATATGCTATCGGGTGAATGACCCGGTGTATTCAAAGCATACATCCTGATCTTTCCAAACCGGATCTCGTCACCCTCATCAAATGACTTGTGATCATATCCTGCATTCACCAGTTTGCTCACATACACTGTTGCACCGGTAAGTTCTGAAAGCTCCTTATGACTGCTCACAAAATCCGCATGCGGGTGCGTTTCAATGATGCCAATGATCTCAGCGTTATGCTGTTTGGCAAATTCAAGGTATTGTTCAGGGTTCCTGGCCGGATCGACCAGCACAATTTTACTTTCACATTCACTGAGCACTGCATAACTGAAGTGCGACAGGTTCTTATCTTCCCACTGTTTTATTACCACGTTGTAAAAATTAATGTTAATGAAAAATTAAGGGTTAAACTTCTATAATAATTATACTAACTGCACCATAATTTCTTCCAGTGCACCACCGTTGTACACATCTGAAATGCCATTCTGCTTCAGGATCTGTACTGCCATAGCACTCCTGTTACCACTCCTGCAATAGGCCACAATGGGCTTCTGCATTTTGGTAAATTCAGGAAGCCTGTTAGCTACCTGGTCTAATGGAATGTTGATGGCTTCCGGCGCATGATGTTGCGCATACTCCTGCGGGGTACGAACGTCTACCAGTGTTTTTGTCCTATTCTTCAATGTCTGCATAGTTTGATTGATTTTTGATGGTGCAAAGATCAACCAATACAATGGGGAGAATAGTGACATACATCACTGAACTATGGCGCCTAAGAAGTGGTTTAACGCTTTCTTTACTTTATATGATTTTCCAGCAGCCTGTAGAGTAAGAGTTCCTGCCGAGGAAGATGAAAGGGACCCTTGAAAAGGTTGCCCTTGGCGGTTTGAGCGATGCTTCCATCGCGGTGAAGATAGCCATACCATTCACCGTGCTCTTTGTCGTGGAAATGCGCATAGGCATAGTCGTGAACCTGCCTGTGCCAGCCTGCATACTTTTGATCACCGGTTAATACCCATGCATACATCGTGGCCAGGATGGCTTCATTCTGTGGCCACCAGAACTTCATATCCTGCCAGTATTCCTGTACGGGACGGCCATTTACATCTCGGAAATAAAGGATTCCTCCATGTTCCTTATCCCATCCTCTTTCCCACATATAATCAAGCATCCTGCATCCCAGCTCAATTAGATGAGGATCATTATCACGGTGAATGGCTTCATGAAGAATAAACCAGGCGCCTTCAATAGCATGTCCGGGATTGAGTGTTCTGCCATCGATATGATCAATAATGCTTCCATCCGGGGCAACCTGTTCCATCACGCACCGGATATCATCCTTTACAAAATCGGTTTCTATTTCCTTGATCCACTTACTGATCCATTCGTTATAGCTGTTATCGCCTGTCCATTCCCGGTATTGCTGCACGGTATTCATCATGATCATTGGAACACCAATTCCTTTGGAAGGCCTGGTACTTGTATATTTTGGTTCAAGTTTTTTTTCACCGCTTGCATAAGCGATACATTTATCAAGAACTCTTTTGGCATTTGCAGCCGCCTGCTGATCACCGCTAGCCTTTGAATACGCAGCAGCAGCGATCACATAAAAAGTTTCCGAAAAATAATACCTTCTTTTCCTGATCGGTTTACCATCGCGGGTTACATGAAAGAACATCCTTCCATCAGTGTCGAAGCAATATTGATTTAAAAAATCATAACCGAGCTTTGCTCCTTCCAGCCATTCCTTTTTTGGTTCAATGGTATTGTATAAGGTAGAAAGAAGCCAGGTGGCCCTACCCTGTATCCAAACGGCTTTATCATCATCGATCAATGATCCGTCTGCATCACGCATCATCAGGAATCCACCATATTCATGATCATAAGAACGCGGGAACCAGAATGGAACCGTATCATTCAATAACTGGTCTTTATAAAAATTCCTGTACGCCATAATATCATTGGCACTATAAGCCTGGATCCCAGGTATAACTTCCTTGATCATTTGATTATTTCATTTACAGGTATGCGAACAAAATACAGGTCACGAACGCCTTCATAAAGAAAGCCCAGCGTATTTTCATCAATGCGTGTTAGTGATGAATATCCAAATCCCTTACGCTGGTCAACCAGCAGGCTGTAGGCCTCTGGCCAGCTTTCACCCAGGTCCATACTGGCTTTGATGGTCATATCCTCCCTGGCATTGGAGCTTGCAGGGTTTCCGAAGAATAATATATCGGCCGGTGCATTGTGCACCCTAACATTCGCTTTAATAAAGCTTGCCATGCAAACAGGATCCTTAAGCGCATGATAAGATGTAATGTGCTCGGTCCAGTTTTTTCCCATATCCTTTGTAGTAGCAATGCTTCGGAAGCTTCCCCTATTATCCCTCATGCTTAACATTAAAGTACCTGGTGTGGTTTCCACCACCTGGCTTTCAGTAGTATTGGATTTTGCACCAATTCCCGATTGCCAGCTCTTTCCATGATCCTTACTGTAAATGATCGAGGAATGTGGCATACCCGGCTTTTTAGACTCATCCCAATATTGTGATGCAAATACAATGGTTCCATCTTTCATGGCAATTCCACTTCCAGGCCCGTTGAAATACAAATGCCATTTGGGATCCTTTACCTGTGTAGTGATGCTATAAGGTTTGCTCCATGTTCTTCCATCATCATCACTGCTTACCAGCACGAACTGGCCGGTAATATCGGGCGACAACCCCGGTTCCGATCCTGCAATGGACCTATTGCCCTTACTCCATAATGCCGCAACCCACAACTTTTTCGTAACCGGGTCGAACAATACTGCAGGATCACCCACGCCATTATTTTCATGCGGGGCACCCATATCCATGATCACTTTCATGGGCTCCCAGCTTCTTCCACCATCGGTACTACGGCTGAGTCCCACATCTACATTCGCAGGAAGATCACCACTATGGTTATATCGGATATCATATACCGCGATGAGGGTTCCCTTATCCGTTGTTGTGATACCCGGAATCCTGTAAGTGTTCACACCATCATCACCGGCCTTTCTAACGGCCACGCCTAAGCGCTTTTTAAAATCACCGGATTGTTCTGCCAGGTAATTTTTTCCATCCGTTGATTCCGCTGCAATTACCCTGCATTCCACCATCCTGTCAATATCCGCATTGTCCTTAAGTATTACATTGATCCAGGCATAATTCCAACCTGCGGAAACATTCCAGTTAACGGCAACTGCACCAGATTTGATCATTCCTCCTTCAAGGCTTGCCAGCAGATTATTTTTCTGGAATGCAGGCTCCTTCCCGGTTGAATACAGTTCAAGTTTTTGAAATGCAGTTACAGCGGCATCATCCATGCTCAACTGCAAGGATCTTACCTGTTGATTACCGGCAGGAACATATACTCCCACCCTTAGCAATGCATTTGTTCCTGATCCTTTGAACAAGGGGTAAACCTGCGTGGTTGATTCAACCGTAAGCGGTTGTGGAGGGCCCTGTGTTACAGACCTGCGAGAACATCCACTAACGATAAATAATATTGTTGCCAGCAAAAGCCATTTATTCATGTCGATTAATTTATTTGATCTACTGGTGATGGTTTATTGTATCGCGATTCAATTTCATTTTCCTGGTAATCATTTGCGCGTGGCTTAAGAAAATACAATTGAATTAAAAGTGCAATCAATACAATAGCGGATAACATGGCGAAATCACGACCAAGATTCCCTGCATCGGTCGATCTTCCCAGCCAGTCGGTGATAAATGCACCAAAGAATACACCGGTCATGTTCATCAACCCATAAGCTGTTGCACGGTACCTGGCAGAAACAAACTGGCAGAGGATCGGCATATTGTTGGCATCAAACATGCCATAACCAAATCCAAAACAAAATGCAGCACCTACAACATGCGCTAGAGAACTTCCAAACCCGATTAAAACCAGTGATGGTATCGTAAGGGCCAAACCAATTGCGCTGGTATAAATTCTTCCTTTCAAATTCTTTTGTACCCAGCGATCCGAAAGTATTCCTCCAAAGATCACGCCCAACAAGGATGATGCGGCAATGGTGATGGTGGAAACCGGTCCTGCCATGCTCATATCAATATCCAGGTTCTCTGCAAACAAAGTGGGTAACCAGTTTTTAACCGCCCATCCAGGTAAACTTGGAACAGCAAAATAGAGCAGGATAACCCAGAAGGAAATATTGGTAAGCAATAGCCCAATGCCTGAAAATACCGAACGCTTTGAAGTAAATGGCTTTGAGCCTGGAGCTATAGGCTTAACCGAGGGTTCATGAATGGCCTTTTTCTCATGAAGAAAAAAAACGAGCACAAGTGAATACAGTACCCCAATCAATCCAAAATAATGAAATGCATTTTGCCAGGAATACTCCGCGGCAATGGTTGCTCCAAAACCTCCCAGTGCCTGGCCAATATAGAGTCCTGTCATATGAATACCTACAGCCAGTGATCTTGTTTTTGAATCATGGTAATCGGCGATAAGTGATAGGGCGGCGGGAATATATAATGCTTCACTTACTCCCATGATAGCCCGAAGAATATACAATTGATTGAACCCTGAAGCATATCCCATCGCAAGAGTAACCCCAGACCATACAAAAAGGCTGCCGGTGATTAACCATTTACGGTTAAATCGGTCGGCAATGATCCCTGATACCGGGCTCATGAATCCATATATCCATAAGAAGATTGCCATCAGGTGACCAAAGCTGGTGGCGGATTCCAG
>JAEWIW010000019.1 GCA_023386855.1 Bacteroidota bacterium
TCCGCATTACCGGCCAGGTGAAAAGCGTTGCCGGTGAGCCTTTGGCAGCCGTAACCATAAGGGTCAAAGACAGGCCAGGTGGAACCAATACGGATAACCTGGGTAACTATAGTATCACGGTTCCTGACAATGCCGTTCTGATCGTTTCTTCCATTGGATATGAGACACAGGAAGTTTCTGTTAATGGCCGTGAAGTGGTGAACATCACCCTCGTTGAATCGCAGCAGCAGATGGAACAGGTAGTGGTAGTGGGTTATGGTACCCAGCGCAGGAGGGATGTTACCTCCGCCATTTCCGTGATTGGCGCCCAGGAACTGGAAGACCGTCCCATTGTTTCGGCCTTGCAGGGCATCCAGGGTAAGGCTGCCGGTGTACAGGTAGTGCAGCCTTCGGGCAAACCCGGTGCCGGCCTTGCCGTGAGCATCAGGGGTAATACCTCGCTGACTGCCAGCAACAGTCCTTTATATGTTGTCGATAATGTTCCTACCAATGATATCAGCTTTTTAAATCCTGCCGATATTGAATCGTTCAGCGTATTGAAAGATGCTTCGGCCGCCGCTATCTATGGTGCAAGTGGTGCCAATGGCGTAGTGCTGATCACTACAAAGAAAGGCTCAGCTAGAAAAGCTGCCGTAAGGTTCCAGACCTACCAGGGTTTTTCAACCGTTGAGAAAAAACTTGATGTGTTGAACCGTGAACAGTACCTGGCGCTGATGACCGAACTGGGATATGCCGACCCGGGTACACATAATACCGACTGGCAGGATATGGTATTTGGCTCAGGAAGAGAAAGCAATTACCAGATGTCGGTTTCCGGTGGAAGTGCAGGATCAACTTACTTTACTTCACTGGGATACCAGAAACAGGATGGTGTGGTAGCTCCTGCAGCATATGAGCGTTATTCCGCACGACTTAACCTGAACAATAAGGTTAGCAAGCGTTTCAATATTTCCACCAACATAGGATTTACAAAATCCAAATTCGTGGATGTACAGGATAACGCGGGTGTTGCGCGCGGAGGAACCATTCTTTCAACGCTAACCACACCTCCCACCATTGGTGTGTTTAATGCTGATGGAACCTATACTTCCAACCCCAATAAGGGCGGATGGGAAAACCCCATCTCCAATGCTTTTGCCGCTTATAGGAACAGTTCAGACCACAGGATACTGGGTAATATCCAGGCCGAAGTGTTCATTGTTCCGGGGCTGACCTTCAAAAGCAACCTGGGTGCGGATTTCAGGACCAACCGTTATGATTATTTCCTTGATCCCTACAGCACTGATTGGGGAAGGCAGAACAAGGGTATTGGCATTGGCTCAAACTCGCAGCAGTTTGTATGGCTGAACGAGAATACCCTGAATTATAAAAAGGCTTTTGGTGATCATTCAATCACTGCATTGGGTGGTATGACCGTCCAGGAATCTACCTGGGAAGGAGCATACACTGAAGTGCATGATTTTCCCAATGCTTCCATTCGTACGCTTAATGCGGGAAGGGAAAAGATCGCCTCCACCACCACTGTTGGTGAATGGGCCAAGCGCTCCTATATTGCCCGCCTGGGATATAGCTTCCAGGATAAATATTTATTGACCTCCAATTTTCGTGTTGATGGTTCATCGAGGTTCCCCGAAGAACACCGTTATGGTTTCTTCCCTTCTGTTTCTGCAGGATGGAGAATTTCGGGAGAAGATTTTATGAGTGGTGTTGACTGGGTCAATGACCTTAAGCTTCGTGCCGGTTGGGGTAAGATCGGTAATGATGAAGGCATCGGTGATTATTCCTATTACCAATTGTTCTCACCTTCACAGGGTGGATTCAACCCCGGTGGTCCTGCTAATGAAGACCTCACCTGGGAGACTACTACACAAACCAATATTGGTATAGATGCATCATTGTTCAATAACAGGGTTACGGTTACACTTGATGGTTATATCAAGAAGACCACAGACCTGCTGGTGAATGTTCAGCTTCCTCCATCATCAGGAACTCCTGAACAAACATTGAACGTAGGTTCGATGGAAAATAAGGGATTCGAGTTCCAGGTTTCAACCAAAAACTTTGTTGGTGATTTCAACTGGACCACCGACCTGAATTTTTCATTAAACAGGAACAAGGTTACCAGTCTTGGTGCTGCAACAAAGACGCTCAACTTCGGTGGAGTATATGAAAGAGGTGATGCCATCCTGGTAAGGGCTGGACTGCCTTTGGGCGCGTTCTATGGTTATGTATCTGATGGCGTTGATCCGCAAACAGGAATGATCATTTACCGCGACCTGAATAAGGATGGATCCATTACACCTGAAGACGACCGTACCATTATCGGTTATGCACAACCAAAATTCATTTATGGTATGACCAATAACCTCAGCTATAAGAATTTTGAATTGTCTGTATTCCTGCAGGGAGTTGCCGGTAATGACATGTTCAACGCTTCAAGGATTGAACTGGAATCAATGAATGATTCAAAGAACCAGTCGACCGATGTATTGAGAAGATGGAAATCTGCAGGCCAGGTAACAGATATACCAAGGGCTTTGAAAGAAAGTACAGATAATACCAGGATCTCTTCAAGGTTCGTAGAGAATGGATCATATATGAGGATCAAGTCAATGACTCTTTCATATAATATTCCTTCCGTGGTCATGAAGCGACTTGGCATTTCAAAAGCAAGTGTATATGCTACCGGTCAAAACCTTTTAACCATCACGGATTATAAAGGATTTGATCCCGAGGTTAGCCAGTATGGAGGAAATGGAGCATCCATTGGAATCGATTACGGAACCTATCCCCAGGCCCGTACGGTCATTTTTGGACTCAATGTTGAATTTTAAAAATTACCAGCATGAAAAAATTAATTATAGCCGCAACTGCATTGGTATCGATGGCGCTGGTGCAGTCATGCTCAAAAGATTTTCTCGACAAAAAGCCTGTTTCTGATGCTTTGTCGAGCCAGGTATTCGTAACGCGTGCCGACGCAGAAGCTTTGCTGACGGGCGTTTACAATGGTTTTTATGATGAATATTACGTTTTCGATTTCCAGACCAACGGTGATGCGATAGCGGATAACTCTTATGCGGGTGGTGATAACC
>JAEWIW010000034.1 GCA_023386855.1 Bacteroidota bacterium
CCCATTGGGCTAGGGGCAAGAGATACACTCAGGCTGGAAATGGGATACTGTTTATATGGAAATGATATTGATGATACCACCAGTCCGCTTGAGGCCGGGCTTGGTTGGATCACCAAATTCACGAAAGATTTTATTGCCAAGGAAATGTTGCAGCAGGAAAAAACAAACGGTTCTAAAAGAAAACTTGTTGGGTTTGAAATGGTGGATAAGGGTATTCCTCGTCATGGTTATGAAATTGTTGACCAGCAGGGAAACAATATTGGGGTGGTCACTTCAGGAACGCAATCGCCCAGCCTGAACAAGGCCATAGGTATGGGTTACGTTCAAACTGCATTTTCTTCTCTTGACGATACTGTATACATAAAAGTTAGAGACAAACAACTGGAAGCAAAGGTTGTGAAGTTCCCATTTGCTTAATGACGATGATGGAAAAAAAACCAATGCTTTTTACCTGTGCATCACCAGCGCTCCTGCATTTGTATGAAGTAAAGCATTCTATTGTTGTGGTGATTGATGTGTTAAGAGCCACATCCACTATTGCCACTGCATTATACAATGGTGCTGAATCAGTGATCCCTGTAGATGAAATTTCAAAATGCATAGAACTGGGTTCCAGCCTGGGTGGTATCACTGCAGGTGAAAGGGATGGAAGGATTGCCGAAGGATTATCCTATGGAAATTCTCCTTTTGAATACCCAAGGGAATTCATTGAAGGAAAAACCCTTGTACTGACCACTACCAATGGAACAAAGCTATTGCATATGGCTGTGAAGTTCGGGGCAGATCATATCATAACGGGATCATTTCCAAATTTGAGTTCAGTATGTGAATACCTGATATCGCAGCAGCAAAATGTGATACTGGGATGTGCCGCCTGGAAAGACAGGGTGAACATTGAAGACATGTTATTTGCCGGTGCTGTAGTAAAGCGTATCGGGCAGCATTTTGATGTCAACTGTGATACTTCAAGGATGGCTGAAACCCTTTACAGGATGGCATCTGCCGACCTGTTCGGATTTATGAAAAGCAGGGAAGCTTCTCATTATCACCGGCTCATGAACCATGGGCTGGAAAAAGATATCCGTTATTGCCTGACCCCTGATGTAGCCAATGTTTTACCATTTTATGAAAATGAAAGGCTAACCTGCCATCAATAATTGTAAGAGGAAGGCTTAATTGCTGTTTTGTAGAAAAGGCGCATCAAACGCGTTCAAAAGAAGGATTAAAAATCCGGGAAAGCGGCTGATTTTTGTGGTATAAAATTTTTAGTTTATTATTTTTCGTATTATTGTGCCGGAATATCACTGATAAGTCATCCTTGATTCTCTCGTAAACTCATCAGTTTTTTTCGTTCCGTTCAATATTAAACTCATTTCAAAGATTTTTTCACTAACCTTTTAGTTGTTAGACAAGAATTTAACTTTCAAGTTGTTTTATGTACGATATTCTTCAATTGAACGACATGCTCGTTCCTGAGCTGCTTGATATTGCAGATCAGTTAAAGATTGCAAATCCCAAAAAACTGGATAAGCAGGAATTAATTTATAAAATTTTAGATAAACAGGCGGTAATGGCAAGTGCAGGTAAAGGCAGTACAGAGGATAAAGGAAAAAGAAAGCGAATCATTAAAGCTACTACCGCAAATTCTACCGAAGAAGCAGTAGTTGAAAGTGATGAGAAGAAGGAAAACAAGCCCCAGCGCGAAATTGCCCGAAAAAAAGCTCCCGAAAGAACCCCGGAGAAACCTACCGAAAAAGCTCCTGAAAAATCTGCCGAAAAAACTGCTCCACCTGTAAAAAGACCACGCAAAAAAAATGATGAGGAACCTGGTAATACCATGCTTCCATTTGCAGGCGACGAGCCGGTAAATTACGAGGATATTCCCTCCGAAACTCCTACAGTGGAAGAGCCAAATGCCGTTGTAGAAAATGCAGCACCTTCCCAGGCAGGGCAGGATAGTGCTCCCCAGCCGCAACGTACTTTCCATCGCCGCGAACCGGCTTTTAATATTGAGTTTGATGGAGTGATCATGGCTGAAGGCGTATTGGAAATGATGCCTGATGGATATGGTTTCCTGCGCAGCAGCGATTATAATTATTTAAGTTCCCCCGATGATATTTATGTATCACCATCACAAATCAAATTGTTTGGTTTAAAAACGGGTGATACTGTTTCAGGAGCTGTTCGCCCACCCAAAGAAGGTGAAAAATATTTTGCGCTGTTGAAGGTTGACATGATCAATAACAAGAGTCCTGAAGATGTTCGGGATCGTGTTCCATTTGATTACCTGACTCCTTTGTTTCCATATGAAAAGCTTAATCTTTTCACTACGCCAAATGGTTACAGTACCAGGATGATGGATCTTTTTACCCCAATTGGTAAAGGTCAGCGTGGACTTATCGTTGCACAACCGAAGGTTGGTAAAACGGTATTGCTTAAGGAAGTGGCCAATGCTATTGCGGCCAACCACCCCGAGGTTTACCTGATGATTGTACTGATCGATGAAAGGCCTGAAGAGGTTACTGATATGGAAAGAAGTGTTAGGGCAGAAGTAATTGCTTCCACTTTTGACGAGCCTGCTGAAAAGCACGTAAAAGTTTCTGCTATTGCGCTGCAGAAAGCAAAGCGACTGGTAGAATGTGGACATGATGTAGTGATCCTGCTTGATTCCATTACCAGGCTTGCTCGTGCACACAATACAGTTGCACCTGCATCAGGAAAAGTTTTATCTGGTGGTGTTGAAGCCAATGCCATGCAAAAGCCCAAGCAATTCTTTGGTGCTGCAAGGAAGATCGAAAATGGTGGATCACTTACTATTCTTGCCACTGCGCTGATTGATACAGGTTCAAAAATGGATGAAGTTATCTTTGAAGAATTCAAGGGTACAGGTAACATGGAATTGCAATTGGATCGCCGCCTGGCCAACAGGAGAATCTTCCCGGCTATTGACCTGGTGGCTTCTTCAACAAGGCGTGATGACCTGTTGCTGGAAAAGGATGTATTACAACGTATGAACCTGTTGAGAGTTTACCTGACCGATATGAATACTGAAGAAGCAATGAATGAATTGCTGAAGCGTATGCGTGGAACCAAGGATAACCAGGAGTTCCTTGCGAGTATGAATGGATGATTCTTGGAATACGGAAAACGGAATACGGAAAACGGAATAAGAAATACAAAATACGGAATACGAAAGAGTAGTTGAGTTTTCCAGTTCTATTGACCGCATAAATTTTAAAGAGCTTAGGTTTTTGCCTAAGCTCTTTTTATGTAGGTTGAAAATGAAAAGGACAAATTAAGTTACTAGCTAACGCATAGCTAACATTATGTTGAATGAGGTTTTGGTATAAGCTAACCCTCAATTATAAATGCGCTTATAGCCCGTGGTTATTTATTCATTTTCGCTTGAAGAGTCTCTTCCAACAGAAATTTCCTTATGGGTGGTGTCTTGTTCAATGGATTGTAATGCACGATCCCTTTCGGTTTCAGCGCCACTGTTGGTAACAGGGGTTTCCAGCTGTTCATGCCCTTCGGTTGTTTCATTTTCCTTATTTCCGTCACCACAGCTGGCCATAAACAGGGAGCTGCCCAGCAGGAGTAAAAAGATCTTTTTCATAAGCTTTTATTTAAAGAAGGAAAAAAGTATGCCATCTGCGGAATACGGAAAACGGAATACGGAAAACAGAATGAAGTGGGAATGTGGGTAGAACAAGATATATGGTCTAAAGCAGTTTCCTGGTTCTACACTTTTCGTATTTTGCCTTCCGTATTTAAAATTTTGTATTTCGTATTTCGTTTTCCGTATTCCGTTTTCCGTTTTCCCTCTTCCCCAATATCGTATACCTACCGTTTTCCGTATTCCGTTTTCCGTTTTCTATCATCAGTTTTCTTTATTGTATTCATAAAACGTCATCGTTGGTAAATGAAACTTCCAGATCACCTGTTTCGTAGTATCGCCCGTGGCATTTTCCTGCTGGCCTGCGAGTACAATAGTTTCATTATCCAT
>JAEWIW010000099.1 GCA_023386855.1 Bacteroidota bacterium
GCCATTGCACGTGCATTGGTAAACAATCCATCGATTATCCTCGCCGATGAACCAACGGGTAATCTTGACACCAGAACATCTAACGAGATCATGGATATTTTTACCGCTATTCATGAAGGAGGCAATACTGTTGTACTGGTAACGCATGAAGAAGATATTGCCAACCATGCCCACCGCGTGATCCGCCTTCGCGATGGATTAATTGAAAGCGATCGTACCAGGGAGATGATGCATGGGCCCTCGCAATTGATTTAACGGAAAACGGAAAACGGAAAACGGAAAACGGAAAACGGAATACAAATACGAAATTTTAGTGGGGAAAAACTTAAATTGAAGCCATGAGAACCTTGCCATCAACACTAACAGACCCAGTATTTCAGAAACCGGAAGGGTATACCGGTTTTCAGCAATGGCTGATCTCATTGATCAAGGATGAAAGAGACCTGCCATTTCTTTACCTGATGATCAGGTGTACGGTGCTGCTTATCCCGCTTGCCGTGCTGGCCTATATCATTCCGGTAGGCACCTGGCAGTGGTGGGTTGTGTCGGTGCTTTATTTCGTGATCAATAATTTCATCCTGAAAGGCCCGTTTGGATTGATGTTGCACTGCACCAGTCACCGCACTTTATTTAAAAAAGAATACCAGGTTCTCAATTATTATATTCCCTGGGTGATTGCTCCTTTCTTTGGTCATTCACCTGAAACCTATTATGCTCATCATATGGGCATGCACCATCCGGAAAACAATCTTGAAGAAGATGAAAGTTCAACCATGCCTTACCAGCGTGATTCTTTCAGGGGATTCCTGGTGTATTTCGGTAAATTCCTTTTCTTTTCTATTTATAATCTTCCCGTTTATTTCCAGCGTAAGCACCGCAAAAAATTCTTCAATAAATTTATGAGGGGTGAGTTGCTGTTCTTTTTATTCTGTGGCCTGATGTGCCTGGTCAACTGGCAGGCTACACTTGTGGTATTCATTATACCACTATTCCTTTTCAGGCTGGTAGCCATGATGGGAAACTGGGCCCAGCACAGTTTTGTAAGTGCTGATGACCCGGGCAATCCTTATAAAAACAGCATCACCTGTATCAATACATCCTATAACCGTAAGTGCTGGAATGATGGGTACCATATCAGCCATCATATCCGCCCGGCCATGCACTGGACAGAACATCCCGTGTATTTTAAAAAGACTATTACGGATTATTCAAAGAATGAGGCGATCATCTTTGAAGGCATTCATTTCCTGCATGTATTTATATACCTGATGCGCAAAAGGTATGACCTGCTGGCGAAGCATTTTGTTAACCTGGAGAACCGTTACAATTCACAGGAAGAAGTGATCGCCTTTCTTAAATCACGAACCAAAAAATGCTATTGATGTAATCAGAAGGCCTAGCCCTGGAACAGGGGAGAGAACTGGTTGTTTTCAAACCGCCCCGTTTTACGGTTAATGGTTATCTTGAATACAACGCCCCCCACATCATCAAGTTCCTCCGACTGGAAGGGCCAGGCAGCGATCACTTTTTCATTCTTACAGGAAAGGGGTAGGTTTCTTTTCAGCAGCTTTACAAGGGCAGCATTTCTTTCGGTGGGATCAGTAATTTCCTGGAAGATGCCCCAGCAGATCACGCTTTTCCAGTTGGAAATATTGGTGAACTCTTCCACCTGGAAGCAAACATCCGGGTTGTACCGCATCAGGGAAATTTTCAACCCTTCTTCTGAATGGCAGTAAAGGGTTTCATTTTCGTAGGCATAACTGGTGGGTACCACATAGGTAAGTCCGTTGGCATGGCAACCGATTCTTCCAATGAATTGATGCTCAAGAACGTATTCCATTTCCCTGGTGGATAATGTACCAATCATGAGGTTTAGCTTTGTATTAAAGCTATCTTCATTACCCGTCAAAAAAAATGATTTCCCTCAATCAAACTACTGACATTTATGTAAGGTATTAGTATTCTTTGTATTATTGCATCCGCAAAAACACTTACTGAAAGAAAAAAGGTTGAGCATCAGGCAGGTATAAATACTGTAGTAAAATTGACGCTAAAAAAGCCGGAATTACGAAGGGAAAGACTGCAAAACGCTTTTAATTTCTGAATTGTTTTTGTTTCTTGTATCCCAATTATAGCCGTAACCTAAAATTTTTTCCATGAAAATGCTTACCATTCCCCCAGAGGAACTCTTTACTCGTATATCAGTAAAAATCTGGAAAAATTAAAATACATTGCCCTAATGCAATGCCTTTAACACAATTACCTCCTCGTATGATCAATTATTTCAGATGCCTGAAAAGCATCCTTCCGTACCTTGTTGTACTGGCCTTTATTGGCAGTACCTCCTGTAAAACGCTAGAGGCTCCTATTTACTTCAACAATGTAAAGGACACTCTTTTTAAGGGAACCAACCTGGATATTGAACCGGTAATCCGTCCAAATGACCTTCTTAGTATTACCGTTACCAGCCTTAACCCCGAAGCTTCCGCCATGTTCAATGCTCCCAACACTGTTGCGGGCAACCCCACCGGGAGCACTCAACTGGTAGGGCAGGGTACTCCAAATGCCGGTTACCTGGTGAATCCTGATGGTACCATCCAGTTCCCGATTCTGGGTACCGTTAAAGCTTCCGGTTTTACCAAGCAGGAGCTGAAAAACAATATCACGGCTATGCTGGTGGAAAAAAAGCTGCTGGTTGATCCCATTGTGAATATCCGCTTTGCTAATTTCCGTGTAACTGTTTTGGGAGAAGTAGCCCATCCTACCGTGGTAACCGTTCCGAATGAAAAGATCTCCATCCTGGAAGCCATCGGCCTTGCCGGTGACCTTACCATTTATGCCAAAAGGGATCGCATAGTATTGATCAGGGAAGAAGGTGGAGATAAGATTGTCAGGAGGCTGAACCTTAATTCTACCAACATTTTCAATTCTCCTTACTATTACCTGAAATCCAATGATGTGGTCTATGCAGAACCAAATGAAAACAAGATCACCAGCGCATCCCAGCTTCGACAGTGGCTGCCGATCGTGATCAGTGGTGCTACCCTTGTGGTAATTATGGTTGACCGATTATTCATCAATTAATACAGCGGATATGAGTGCTTCACCTATACAAAAGAAAGGAGGATTCAATGAGTCGGGTAGCAGCGTTTTCAATAAATTGCTGTTCAGGTACCTGCCTTACTGGCCTTTATTCCTGGCAATGCTGATACTGAGTGTCGTTATTGCCACCATCTATTTACGTTATACTATTCCCATTTATGAATCATCCGCTACCATCCTGATCAAGGACCAGCGGAAAGGGATGGACGATTCCCAATTGCTGGAAGGCCTGAATATGCTGGGTTCTTCCAAGATCGTGGAAAATGAGATCGAAGTGATCCGCTCCAGGGCACTCACCAGGGAAGTTGTAAAGAAACTTCACCTCTATGCTCCCATCGTACAGGAAGGAAGCGTGATCTCAAAGGCCGCTTATACCACTTCTCCTATTCATATTGAACATATTAACCCGGATTCGCTGACACCGGTGAAGAAGGTATATTTCAAACACGATTCCAAAACCAACACGGTAACCATTGATGACAAAGCCTACAAGGTTAATGAATGGGTTAAGACTCCGTATGGTGAATTGAAATTCATCCCTAACAAATATTTCAAGGGACAGGAAGTTAAGGATCCGATCTATTTCTCTTTGAATAGCGTTCGGGCCGTTACCAATTCACTGGTGAACCGTTTCCAGGTTAGTCCTGTAAGCAAAATGGCCACCGTGATTAACCTGCGCCTCAGGGATGCCGTTCCACAAAGGTCAGAAGATGTTCTCAATACCCTTATCGCAGAATATAATAAAGCGAATATTGACGATAAAAACGCGCTGGCTTCCAATACGCTTGCGTTTGTCCAGGACCGTTTGCGTTTTGTAGTGCAGGAACTCGATTCTGTGGAAAGCAGGATCCAGCAGTATAAAACCAAGAAAGGTATTGTTGACATCAGTGAGCAGGGCAAGCAGTTCCTGGCTACCGTTGGTGTTAACGATCAGCGTGTTAGTGAACTGAATGTGCAGCTGGCCGTTCTCGACCAGGTGCAGAATTATGTGAATTCCCGTGGACCTTCCGAGGGTATCGTTCCTTCAACCCTAGGGGTGAATGATCCGGTTCTCTCCGAGCTGCTTGATAAACTTTACGAAACACAGTCGCAATACGAAAGGCTGAGAAAAACAACAGCGGAAAATAACCCGCTGGTTGTACAGCTTCGCGATGAGATCAACCGGATAAAGCCAAGCGTTATGGAAAACATCAACGCGCAGCGCCGGAACCTTGAAGCAAGTAAAAGAAATATCTCTTCCACCAACCAGCAATATTCTTCGATGCTGAGAACCATTCCTCAAAAGGAAAGGGAGCTCCTGGAAATCAGTCGCCAGCAATCGATCAAGAACAATATCTATACTTTCCTGTTGCAGAAAAGGGAAGAAACAGCCCTCTCATACGCTTCCACTGTGGCCGACAGCCGCCTGGTGGATAATGCGGATTCCACTATGGGGCCGGTTTCTCCAAAAGTGCCTTTCGTGTACATGGTTGCCGTATTACTTGGTTTGGCCATTACCATCGGTATCATTACCATCAAGGAAGTGCTGAACAGGAATGTGCTGTTCAAGTCAGAGATCGAAGAAATGACCAGCTTCCCCATCATTGGCGAAATTGCCCATGATAATTCCAAGGAGCCACTGGTGATCGCTGAAGGAAAGCGCAATTTTATCGCAGAACAGTTCAGGCAGTTAAGAACCTCTCTCGGCTACCTGGGCATCAACAATAAGAAGAAAAAGTTACTGCTCACTTCTACGATCTCGGGCGAAGGAAAGAGCTTTATCACGGGTAACCTGGGTATCAGCCTGGCACTCACCGGTAAAAAAGTGGTGCTGATTGAACTTGACCTTCGTAAACCCAAGCTCAGCTCAATGTTTGATGTAACCCGTGAAGTGGGTATCTCCAATTATTTTATCGGCGATAAGGAAGCGGAAGATATCATCAAGCGTACAGCAGTGAATGAGAACCTGTATATAATTCCTTCAGGTCCTATTCCGCCCAATCCGTCCGAGCTTATCCTCAATGGAAAGATGCAGGAACTGCTGGCCTACCTTGAAAATATTTTTGATTATATCATCATAGATACCGCACCTGTAAGCCCTGTTACAGACGCTTATATTCTTTCCCCGATGTGTGATGCGACACTTTACGTGGTAAGACACGCTTATACGCCTAAATCGTATATACAGATGCTTGACCATAACAACAAAGTGAAGGGATTAAAGAACCTGGCCATCGTTTTCAATGGCGTAAAAGCCAGGGGTATTGGTAAGTATGATTATGGTTATGGATATGGCCAAAGCTACGGATATGGCTATGGCTATACCGAAGAAGGCACCAGCAAGAAGAAAAAAACTGTAGCTCCTTAAGCGATTTCCCGGGTTTCTCCGTTAATGGATGCCCGGGAAAATTTCGAAAGGAACCCTGAAGTAAAGAACATAAAGGCAAACCACTTAATCGCTCAATGGGAGTGAGGTGGCGAAGCCATATACAAATCCGCCGACCCTGGGGCTAATTTATCGGAAAACTTGGTTAATTTGGTCCCATTGAATGCTAACCTCAAAAGAACCTTATGCCGGAATCATTGAATTGGTATGCTGTTTATACCAAGCCACGCTGGGAAAAAAAAGTGGCGGAGCTGTTCTCGCGAAAAAATATCGAGAACTACTGCCCGCTTAACCGTGTGCATAAGCAATGGAGCGACCGCAAAAAGATCGTTCTTGAACCGCTGTTCACTTCCTATGTTTTTGTCAGGATATCGCAGGCCGACCAGCTGGCGGTACGGCAGACGGATGGAGTGATCAACTTTGTTTACTGGTTGTCCAAACCTGCAGTAATAAGGGAAGACGAAATCGATATCATCAAGAGATTCCTGAACGAACACGATAACGTACAGGTGGAAAAAACACCAGTGACGATTAATGACAGGGTTCGGGTGGTGAATGGTCCGTTGATGATGCGCGAAGGTTCCGTTCTGGAGGTTAAGCACAAGACGGTTAAAGTATGCCTGCCTACTTTGGGTTATACGCTGGTTGCAGAGATTGAAAAATCCAATCTCGAACTGGTAAGGGGTTATGAAATACTGGATCATGGATTTGCATCCTGACCGTATGAAACCCTTTCTTCACACATTAATTCATCGGGGAATAGATTGCTGCCAGGATAATCCTGTATGCGGCCTGCCCTTTCCATACAATCTATATAACCACGGAATGCTTGATGCTTCCGCACTAACCTAGTATTTTAACCTTTATGGAACAGAATAAGATTTGCATTATTGGCCTTGGCTATGTTGGATTGCCACTGGCTGTAGCTTTTGCTAAAAAATACCCTGTAAAAGGGTTTGATATCAACAAGGGAAGAGTAAATGAATTAATGCAGGGACGCGACCGCACCCTTGAGATCTCCGACGAGGAACTCAACAGTGTAGTGAAAAATAATGGTTCCCTGAATGGCCTTCATTGTACCGACCAGCTGGGTGAGATCAGTGATTGTAACTTCTTTATCGTTACCGTTCCAACACCTGTTGACCGCCATAACCGCCCCGATCTTACTCCACTGTATAAAGCCAGTGAAACAGTAGGAAAAGTGATCAAGAAAGGTGATATCGTAGTATTTGAATCTACCGTATATCCGGGCGTTACAGAAGAAGAATGTATTCCTGTAATTGAACGTGTATCTGGATTGAAATTTAACGTGGATTTCTTTGCAGGCTATTCGCCTGAAAGGATCAACCCCGGCGATAAGGAGCATACTGTAACCAAGATCAGGAAAATAACTTCCGGTTCAACTCCCGATATCGCTGAAAAAGTGGATTCAATTTACCGCAGCATCATTACCGCAGGAACACATAAAGCCTCCAGCATAAAAGTAGCTGAAGCTGCTAAAGTGATCGAGAATGCACAGAGAGATATCAATATCTCATTTGTGAATGAACTGGCTAAGATCTTTAATAAACTTGACATCGATACACATGATGTGCTGGCTGCTGCCGGTACCAAGTGGAACTTCCTTCCCTTCAAACCCGGGCTGGTTGGTGGTCACTGTATAGGTGTGGATCCTTATTACCTGGCACAAAAAGCCCAGGAAGTAGGATACCACCCCGAGATCATTCTTGCAGGAAGAAGGCTTAATGACAGTATGGGACCTTATGTAGCGGATGAAGTGATCAAACTGATGGTTAGAAAAGGAATCCAGGTTGTAGGAAGCCGAGCCCTTATCCTTGGTATCACTTTTAAGGAAAATTGTCCTGATGTAAGAAATACAAAAGTGATTGACATCATTTCACACCTTAAGGAATACCATGTGAATGTTGATGTGTATGATCCATGGGCCGATCCTGCTGAGGTGAAACATGAATATGGTGTAAACTCAACAAGGGAACTGCCTGCAGGCAAACATTATGATTCAGTAGTGCTCGCTGTTGCACATGATGAATTCAATTTTGAAATGATCAAAAAGCTTTGCAACGATCAGTGCGTGATATTTGATGTAAAAGCCAGGCTGGATAAGGAACTGGTAGATGGACGACTATAAGC
>JAEWIW010000158.1 GCA_023386855.1 Bacteroidota bacterium
TTGTACTCGACGGCGTATTTATCGAGTGAAGTGATCATGTGACGCATAACGTTGTCGTCACGCAGAAGCTGGATCTTCAGCTTCTCATTGAAGTTGGTTGGCGCTGTAAACTCCATCACCCAGTAAAGACCGGTAGTCTTCTTGGCGATAGGGTAGGCCAGTGATTTTAATCCCCAGGGATTCTCGTGCACTACTTCACCTCCATTCTCTGTTACCAGAGCGGTGAATTTTTTCTGAGCGGCTTTGTAGTCGTCGTCAGACAGCACAGGGGTAAAAATCACCATCAATTCGTAATTCTGCATTACCCTGATTTTTGTTTGTGAATAAAAAAATTTAAAACGGGCAGCAAAGGTAAAGGAAAGAATCCAGAATACGCTATTTTATGCGCAGGATGAGTTGAATTTTGAGAAATTTGACGAATCAGGCAAATATAACGTCAAGGTTGTCGCTAAACTGCCATTCTTCTGACAATTTTTCCCATATACGGCTGTTATGCCGGTGTGGCACCACCTTTGGTACCCCATACCAAACATCATTTTATGCAAAAGGGTTCCATCCGTGTTCAGACGGAAAACATATTTCCAATCATTAAAAAGTTCCTCTATTCCGATCATGAGATTTTTCTCCGTGAATTGATCAGTAATGCCGTAGATGCCACCCAAAAATTGAAAACCCTTTCCTCCATTGGCGATGTGAAAGGTGAACTGGGTGAACTGCGCATCGATGTAAAACTCGACCAGGAAGCCAAAACCCTGACGGTTTCTGACCGTGGTATCGGCATGACGGAAGCTGAGATCGATAAATATATTAACCAGGTTGCTTTTTCCGGTGCCGAGGAATTCCTGGATAAGTACAAAGGGCAGAATGAAGCCAATATCATCGGTCATTTCGGTCTTGGTTTTTATTCCGCTTTCATGGTAAGTGAAAAAGTAGAGATCCGTTCCCTGAGTTTCAGGGAAGCCGCTACACCGGTTAGATGGGAATGTGATGGAAGCCCGGAATTCGTTATCGAAGACACGGAAAAGGATTCACGCGGAACGGATGTGATCATGTATATCAATGAAGAAAGCAATGAATTCCTTGATCCTTCAAGGATCAGGTCCATCCTGGAAAAGTTCTGTAAATTTCTTCCCGTACCGGTATATTTTGAAGATAAGCAGATCAACAACACCAACCCTGCCTGGACCCGTAAGCCTTCCGAACTTAGCGATGAAGATTACCAGAATTTCTATAAAGAACTTTATCCTTTCAGTGAAGCGCCTTTGTTCTGGATCCACCTGAACGTGGATTATCCTTTTAACCTCACTGGTATCCTCTATTTCCCAAAGATCAAACAGAGTTACGAAATCCAGAAAGACAAGATCCAGTTGTACAGCAACCAGGTTTTTGTTACCGATGAAGTGAAGGATATCGTTCCTGAATTCCTCATGTTATTGCATGGTGTTATTGACAGTCCTGATATACCACTCAATGTGAGCCGTAGTTACCTGCAGGGCGATCCCAATGTGAAGAAGATCAATAATCACATCACCAAAAAAGTTGCTGATAAACTCGAGGAAATATTCAATAAGGAAAGAAGCTCATTCGAAGAAAAATGGGAAAGCCTTGGTCTGTTTGTGAAATACGGAATGATGACCGACGACAAATTCCTGGAGAAGGCCAACAGGTTCCATATCATGCAGGATGCAACTGAAAATAAATTTTATACACTCGAGGAATATCGTTCTGCAACAGAAGCCCTTCAGAAAAATAAAGATGGTAAACTGGTGATCCTTTATACCACCAATCCTGTTCAGCAGGATGCCTATATCAAGGCGGCCACTGCAAAAGGGTATAAGGTGGTTAAGCTGGAAACTTTGGTTGACGCGGCTTTCATCAACCAGATGGAAATGAAGTGGGAGAATGTTCATTTCACCAGAGTTGATG
This sequence comes from Bacteroidota bacterium, assembly GCA_023386855.1. Taxonomy (GTDB): domain Bacteria; phylum Bacteroidota; class Bacteroidia; order Chitinophagales; family Chitinophagaceae; genus Flavitalea. The sequence goes on from JAEWIW010000158.1 coordinate 1,927, forward strand.
CGGATATCGCTGATAATCTTATCGACAAGGTAGAACATACAGAAAGCCTCCTTAGTGAAGAAGAAAAATCTACCCTGAAAGATCTCTTCAGTATGGAACGGCCCAAACTTACTGTAACAGTTGAAGTAAAAGGTTTAAGTACCGAAGCACCCCCCGTGGTAGCAACAAGGCCAGAGTTTATGAGAAGGATGAAAGATATGTCGGCTATGAGTGGACCAATGGGAAGCTTTTATGCTAATATGCCCGATGAAGTAACACTCACTGTGAATGGTAATCACCCGATCTATCAACAGGTGTTGAAGAATGATAATAAAGACCACCAGGAGAAGGTCGTTAAAAATCTTGCAGACCTTGCATTACTTTCACAGGGTTTGCTGACTGGAAATGATCTTACCAGTTTTATTGAAAGAAGTGTTGATCTTATGGGAGGAAAAGCTTCAAAGGATAGTATACTTGAAGCTTAGAAACTGCTCCTGCTCTAATTTACAAGCCCTGGTTCACCCGGGGCTTTTTTAATTGAAGGCCTCAGGTCTATTACCCTTAACTGGAGTTGCCTGCAATTTTTCCATTCATTTTCTTCCAGTGTAAAAACAATATCGAAAGGCTCGCCACATTCAAGCAATGGAAATTTTTCCATCATGGAAAAACCAATCCCGGAAATAACGGTTCCCTGCTGTTCCACGATGAACTTGATATGCTGTTCTTTTACGATCCTTGATCCATTATTACTACAGTTTCTTGCAAGAAACACCGGTTTAAGATTATCCGGCCCAAAAGGTTCCATCCTGCACAGTGTGCGGTAAAAACCTGGCGTCAGTTCGGCTAAACTGATCTCTGCATCGATAAGCAATTCAGGTATGAGCAGGTCGGGGGTGATGGAGGCTGATACCACTTCTTCAAAACGCTGTTGAAAGGCTTCCACCTTCGCAGGTTCCATCGTCATTCCTGCCGCATAAAAATGACCACCATAACCAATCAAGAGATCCTTGCACTGGTGGATGGCTTCATACACATTAAAACCAGAAACACTTCTTGCTGATCCTGCAACATAGTCGCCGGATTGTGTAAGAATTATGGTCGGACGGTAATAGTGATCAATAAGACGTGATGCCACAATTCCTACAACACCTTTATGCCAGTGTGATTGAAAGAGTACCGTGGATTTTCTTTCAACCATTGACTGGTCCTTGCTGATAAGTGATAATGCCTCTTCTGTTATGGCCTGGTCGGCTACCCTGCGGTCTTCATTATCATCCCTTAGCATTTTCGCATATTCATATGATTCACTATAGGAAGGTGCAATGAACATCTGCACTGCTTTTCTTGCATCATCCATTCTTCCTGCTGCGTTCACTCTAGGAGCGATCATGAAAACAAGGTTATTGATCAGGAGATCTTTTTCATAGCCACTGAGATTTTTAATCGCCCTGATACCATGATTCGGATTTTCATTTGCTTTTTTCAATCCATAATAAGCGAGTGTCCGGTTTTCACCTGTAATGGGAACAATATCTGCAGCTATAGCGGTTGCCACCAGGTCGAGAAATTGCCCGGGAGTATCATCGGGCAGCCCATATGCTTTGCTTAGTGCCGTGATCAGTTTGAAGCCCACCCCGCAACCACAAAGTTCTTTGTAGGGATACTTGCATCCGGGTTGTTTTGGATTCAGTATGGCTACCGCAGGGGGGAGTTCTTTATCGGGAAGATGATGATCACAAACGATGAAGTCTATTCCTAACGTGGATGCATAACCGATGAGTTCGGTCGACTTAATTCCGCAATCCAGTGAAATGATAAGTTTGAAATCATTGGCTGCAGCATGATCAATACCTTTTTTTGAAACACCATAGCCTTCGCGGTAGCGGTGAGGAATATAAAAATCGAGCAGCCCCGGTGAAATGATCATGCCCAGGAAACGGAACATACAGGCAACTGATGTTGTTCCATCCACATCATAATCTCCGAATACCAGTACTCTTTCTTTTTGTTCAACTGCTCTGCGGATGCGGCTTATAGCCTTATCCATATCCTTCATCAGGAAGGGATCATGGAGGTGAAGGGTTAGAGGGTTGAAATAAGATTCTGCCGAGCTGTAATCATCGATGCCACGCTGGACTAAGATCCTGCAGATATTACGGTTGACTTTAAGCTGGCTGTACAGGGAATCAACTTTTTCTTCACAGGCATCCATGATTTTCCATCTCTTCTCCATAAGCAGTTCATCTTAGTATTTTCTGTCGGTGGTATATCTTACTAACTCTTCAAGGGCTTCGATTATTTCAGGGTTGTCGAATTCTTTTAGGATGGCCAGGGCATTATCACGGTATTGCATCATCTTATTTTCCGTGTAGGCGATACCACCGGAAGCTTTTACAATATCGATCACTTCCCTCACTTTTGCGCTATCCTTATTTTGATTTTTGATAATATAGATCAGTTTTTTTCTAGTTGCCCTGTCGGCATGATTGATGGTATATATCAGCGGAAGGGTCAGCTTTTTTTCCTTGATATCATTGCCGGTGGGCTTCCCGATCTCATCCGTTCCATAATCAAAGAGGTCATCTTTGATCTGGAAAGCAATACCAACACACTCACCAAAGAGCCGCATTTTTTCTGCAATGGCCTCATCCTGTGTGGTACTATAAGCCCCGGCTGCACAAGCGGAAGCCAGCAGGGAGGCGGTTTTATTCCGGATGATCTCGAAATAAATATTTTCATCGAGGTTCAGCGACCTGGATTTTTCTATCTGCAACAGTTCTCCTTCGCTCATCAGCCTTACGGCGTTTGAAAGGAGCTGCAGGATACGGAAATCATTATGATCCAGGGAAAGCAATAAACCCTTTGCCAGGAGGTAATCCCCTACCAGCACTGAAATCTTGGATTTCCAGAGAGCGTAGGTAGAAAAAAAACCGCGGCGTTCAAAAGATTCATCCACTACATCGTCATGTACCAGGGTAGCGGTATGCAGCAGCTCCACGAGGGAGGCAGCCCTGTAGGTGGAAGGATTGATCTCTCCCGCAAGCCTGGCCGACAGCATAACAAACATGGGACGCAGCTGTTTACCCTTGCGGTTGACAATAAACCGCATGATCCGGTCGAGCAGGGGTACTTTACTTTTTACCGCTTCACGGAACTCCTGTTCGAAGATCGACAGTTCTGACTTTAATATGGTTTGAGCAAGTTTCATGAGAAAAGTGCGGCAAATTACTATTTATGTTGGTATCGGTAACGGTTATTTTCCCTGTTTTATAATTGAATTTCTTACTGTTATGTTCGAGGTTTGCCACATTAAAAATTTGCTAAATAACTTTCAATTAATATTTTTGCAGTCGTTGGGTATTTTGTATTCTTAATTTTTCACATAAAATCTAGTTATGGCAAGCAAAAAGTACACAAGTTTATTCGTAGTACTATGCCTGATGATTTCAGCGACTTTCGCTCAGGAAGAGCAAAGTGGCTATAATTATCAGGACTCCTCTGTTGTTCCCGCTAAAAGACTTCCACAGCACACCGAATTCATGGCTAACAATTATGCATATCCTGCAAAGCCTAGAAATCAATGGGAGCTTGGATTGAAAGTTGGTGCTTTTAGTGTTGCTGGTGATGTTCGTACACGTTTCCCTGGTTTTGGTGCCGGACTGCATGTTCGCAAGGCCTTGGGATATGTTTTCTCACTGAGAGGTGAGGTGGGATATGGAACTACAAAAGGACTGAATTTCCAGCCTTCTGCCAGTTACCTGAAAAATAGTGCATGGAATGCCTATGCTGGTTCAGGAGATCCCGTTTTTTACAATTACAAGGCAAATATCTGGGATGCGAGCCTGCAGGCTGTTGTAACCCTGAACAACCTTCGCTTCCACAAGTCAAAGAGTGGCTTCAATGCTTATGTATTCGCCGGTTTTGGTGGATTGATCTATGACACTAAGGTGGATGCATTGAATGGAAGTACTCCATATGATTTTACAAATATCTACAACAAATACCAGCCTACCGGTTTCAGGTATGAAGATCGCAAGGATATCCGCAGCGACCTGAAAGACCTGCTGGATGGCGAATATGAAACTGAAGCACAGTCTGACCCCGGTCAGCCTGAAGTTTTTGGTGAGCCTTTCCGTTTCAATACCACTGCAGGTGTGGGCGTTCAGTTCAAACTTAGCAAACGTGTTAGCCTCGGAATTGAAGACAGGTTGAATTTCTCCAAGAGTGACCTGCTGGATGGCCAGCAGTGGCAGGAGAACGGAATTGCTGCAATTGCGCAAACCCGTGATTATGATGTAACCAATTTCCTTTCTGCAGGTATCAATATCGCATTGGGTGGCCGTTCAGTTGAGCCTCTGTGGTGGGTTAATCCCCTGGATTATGCTTACAACGAGATCAACAAGCCAAATCACATGAAGCTTCCAAAGCCAATCCTGGACGATGCTGATGGTGATGGTATCACTGACCAGTTCGATAATGAGCCTAATACTCCTGCAGGATCTCCTGTTGACAGCCATGGTGTAAGCCGTGATACTGATGGTGATGGTGTTCCAGATTCAAGGGATAAGGAACTGATCACTCCAACACAATGTCAGCCTGTTGACGCTGATGGCGTTGGTAAATGTCCTCCTCCTGATTGCTGCAAAACCATTGATAGCCTTATGCAATATGGTATCCGTGGTCGTTGCAATATCGGTGACCTGCCCAGCATTACTTTCAGCGGCCGTTCTGTAACCCTTAGCAGGGATGCAAGGTCCCTGTTGGCAAGTGTTGCACAGAAACTTCGCGACAATTCTGAGTGTAAGATTGCTGTAGTAGGATATTGCTCTTCAAGCAAGTCACAGCAGCAGCTGAGCTGGGATAGGGTAAATTCTGTAATCAACTACCTGATAGAGAAAGAAGGTATCGGTTCTGACCGTTTCATCTTCAAGTATGGCCAGGAAGGTGGTGATTGCAATACCGTTGACCTGCGTGATGGAACCCAGGAAGAAGGTCCTACAACCGTTCCTGCTCCTCACCCGAACCTGAGAAGAAGAGGATAATATTTCCTTCTGAACAATAATTAAAACCCTCCGGCAACGGAGGGTTTTATGTTTATATTAACTGCCATTCAAAAGGTACTCAAAAGGATTCCTTCCATATTTGTAGGGAATATCTTAATTTTGCCCACTTTTATGAGATCACTCTTACTGATACTGACAATAGCATTGCTTGGCGTTTCCTGCTCGAAGTTCACGAAGGTTCAGAAGAGCACTGACTATGAATATAAGCTCCGGATGGCTGAAAGCTATTATGCCAAGAAGGATTATAACCATGCCCAGATGCTTTATGAAGAACTGTTCCCCATCTTCAAGGGCGATCCCAAATTCGAAGACATTTTTTATAAGTACGCTTATTGTTCATATTACCTGAAAGACTGGCTGCAGGCGGAGAATCTTTTCAAGCAGTTTGTTGAAGTTTTTCCTACAAGCCCCAGGGCCGAGGAAATGGAATATATGCGTGCTTATACTTTTTACAGGCAGTCGCCAAAGATCGAGCTCGATCAGACCAATACCACCAAAGCTATGGGGCTGATGCAAACCTTTATCAATACCCATCCAGGCTCACCGAGGATCAAGGAAGCAACCGAGATCATCGACCAGTTCAGGGCAAAACTGGAAGCCAAGGATTACAAGAACGCGGAACTGTACTATAACCTGGGGCATTACCAAGCTGCAGCGATCGCCTTTACCAGCCTGATGAACAGCTTCCCCGATTCGGAGAAGAGCGAAGATTATAAGTTCCAGGTAATAAAATCCTATTATCTTTACGCTTCCAATAGCGTGGAAAGTAAGAAAGTGGAAAGATTTGGGCAGGTGATTACGGAGTGTAACGATTTCAGTGATCGTTTCCCGGAAAGCAAGCTCCTGGATGAAGTGCAACGGTATTCTAACTTATCCCAAAACAATATTAAAGCAATCAATAATGAGCAAATTACGCAGACAAATTAGTGCAAATATTGCAAGTACTGCTGAAACTAAGGACTTGAACGTGATCAAGTCCAAAACCGGTAATGTGTATGAATCTATCGCTGTTATCGCGAAAAGGGCTAACCAGATCAACATTACCCTGAAGGAAGAATTGCACAATAAACTGGAAGAATTTGCCACCCATACCGACAGCCTGGAAGAGATCCATGAGAACAAGGAGCAGATCGAGATCTCAAGAGCTTATGAGCGTATGCCGAACCCATCTTTGTTGGCGACACAGGAATTCCTGGACGACAAGATCTACTTCAGAAGAAACGAAGAGGACCTTTTCAGCTAGTAGTTTTTGATATATCATTCAGAAGGCTGTCTCAAATTATGGGGCAGCCTTTTACATTTGTAGAAAGGTATCCAAAATGCCTTAATTTTAAATCATGCTCAAGGATAAAAAGATCCTGTTAGGGATAACAGCAAGTATCGCGGCGTATAAATCGATTTTGCTTGTAAGGTTGCTGGTGAAAGCCGGGGCCGAAGTGAAAGTGGTGATGACACCGGCGTCGCGTGATTTCGTATCTGCCCTTACGCTTTCAACCCTTTCAAAAAATCCTGTTGCGATCGATCTTTTCCAGGAAGATCAATGGAGCAATCATGTGCAGCTTGGCCGCTGGGCCGATGTTATGCTGGTGGCTCCTCTTTCCTGCAATACTCTTTCAAAAATGGCCTCCGGTGCCTGCGATAATTTATTGATGGCCACCTACCTTTCAGCGACCTGCCCTGTGGTGTTGGCACCAGCAATGGATGAAGATATGTGGAACCACCCGGCAACAAAAATGAACCTTGAAAGGATAGAAAGTTTTGGAAACAGGATCATTCCGGTGGAAAAAGGTGAACTGGCCAGTGGCCTCTATGGCGATGGCCGGATGGCTGAACCCGAAAGCATCTTACTTTTTTTGCAGGAACATTTTTTCAGCCCCAGGCCTCTTATTGGAAAGCGTGCACTGGTAACAGCCGGTCCCACGTACGAACCTCTTGACCCGGTAAGGTTCATTGGCAATCATTCATCGGGGAAAATGGGAATCGCTATTGCAAAGGAATTAGCCAAAAGAGGTGCGGATGTAGACCTGGTGCTAGGGCCGAGTGCCTTATCCATCGAAGATCTAAGAATCACGGTTCACAAGGTTAAAACTGCTGGAGAGATGTTTGAACAATGTGAACGCCTGTTTACAAAAGCAGATATTGCGGTGATGTCGGCAGCTGTTGCGGATTATACGCCTGCACAAAAGGAAGGGCATAAGATTAAGAAAACGGGTGATACCATGACGATTGAACTGGTAAAAACACCCGATATCCTGAAAACCCTTGGAATGAAAAAGAAAGCAGGGCAGGTATTGGTTGGATTTGCCCTTGAAACCCGTGATGAAAGGGCATATGCGCTTGGAAAACTCGAAAGCAAGAATGCAGATATGATCGTCATGAACTCCCTAAGTGATGCGGGCGCCGGTTTTGGAGTTGATACCAACAAGATCACGATTTTTGAAAAGGATGGTACAGAAATGGCCTACGAACAGAAATCAAAGCAACAAGTAGCAGCCGATATCGTTGATAGGATAATAATGAGGTTGAAATGAGAAAGGCAATATATATCACTGCATTGCTGGTGATCACATTTGTTAATCCTGCCACATCACAGGAACTCCAGGCCCGTATCTCGGTTAATGCAAGCCGGATCAGTTCAACCGTAGATAAAAAGATCTTCCAGACGCTTCAATCTTCCCTGCAAACATTTTTGAATAACAGGAAATGGACCAATGAAGTATTCGCGACCAACGAAAGGATCGTGTGCAATTTCCTGCTGAATATTGCTGAGGGAAATGATAATGTTTACAAAGGCACATTGATTGTTCAGGCAGCAAGGCCTGTGTTCAATTCTACTTATGAAACACCCCTGATAAATTTCCAGGACGATAATGTTGTGTTCAGGTATGCTGAATTCCAGCCATTGGATTTCAATGAAAACAGGATCAGTGGATCGGATGGATTATCATCTAATTTAACCGCTATTCTTGCCTATTACGTATATACAATCATTGGGCTTGATGCCAATTCTTTTTCGATGAGGGGTGGGGATGCTTATTTTCAAAAAGCGCAGAAAATTGTTGACAATGCCCCTGATGGAAGGGATATTTCCGGGTGGAGGGCTTTTGATGGTTTAAGAAGCCGTTACTGGCTGGCAGAGAATCTTACCAATAACCGCTATGCCATGATCCATGAGATCATGTACAATTATTACCGACTGGGTTTTGATTATTTGTATGAAAATGAAGAAGATGCCAGGAATGCGATCTTCACAGCCATATCACAATTGAATACCTTGAATGCAGAAGTTCCTAATTCAATGATCGTTCCTTTCTTTTTGCAGGGAAAGAGTAATGAGCTGGTAAAACTATTTCGAAAATCTCCACCCGATGAAAAGGGTAGAGTCAGGGAAATGCTTAGTCGCCTGGATATTTCCAATGCAAACACTTATAAACAGGAATTGAAATGAACAGGTTGGTGATTCTGATTTTTTTATCGTTTATTGTTGCCTGTTCACATAAGGATGAGATACCTAAAGGTGTATTGCCTCCTGAACAAATGGAAGGAGTGATGTGGGATATGTTGCAGGCGGAAAGATTTTCTTCAGGATTTTTGAAGCGTGACAGTATTGCCGGTCGCGACATACAAAAAGAAAATTTTAAGCTATATGACCAGGTTTTCCAGGTTCATAATATAACTAAAGATGAATTCATAAAGAGTTTTCGTTTTTACCTTGGAAGGCCGGATCTTTCTAAAATAATGTTCGATTCTTTATCGGCTGAAGCCAACAGGAGGAAAGTTGAAGCGTATAAGCGTGTGCCTGTGGAGTAATGCTCATCAATAAAAATAACCCGATGAATAAAGTTTTTGCCAATGCCACCGAAGCGGTCAATGATATCGGCGATAATGCCGTGATCATGCTTGGGGGATTTGGATTATGCGGTATTCCTGAAAACTGTATTGAAGCTTTAATGAATAAGGGCATTACAGGACTAACCTGTATTTCGAATAATGCCGGCGTGGATGATTTTGGCCTTGGGATGTTATTGAAAAAGCGGCAGATCAAAAAAATGATGAGCAGTTATGTTGG
>JAEWIW010000213.1 GCA_023386855.1 Bacteroidota bacterium
CCCATTAGCCTGATACAGGTTGGTGTGGTCACTGATTACTGCTTATATGTGTCTAAATTTGGAGATGAGGAAACCATGGAATGGAAGAAGAAGACTGATGCCATTTTTGATATCCTTGAGCTGGTGAGTGATGAAGCCATCAAGGAATGGGAAGCCATTTACAATAAGGACGCCTATAACTATGAAGATGGCGAAGAATAGAAACTCCACCGTTAAAAGAAAAATGCAATGAGGTCCTTATCCTAGGGGTTTACCTTTAAGGCAAATTGGGCTTTCATTGCATTTTCTATTTCCTTAGCTGATTTAACATATTTCATGATACAATAGATTCCGAACTTTCGTTTGTAGATCGTAAACCTCATGAAATTACCCGATCCACTATACCACCAAATCAGGAAAGTTTTAATCACTGTAATAGGATTACTCACCCTTCTTCCCCTGGCCCCGTTGCTCAACCAGCTCATACCGCCATTAATGATCGGTGATGTTAATGTTGACCTGGTGGTTTCTATCCTCCTTTCTGGTATTGTAGTGTTCCTGGTCCTTCGTCTTTTTGATTTTTTACTGGTTCCTGCACTCGTCCTTTTTATTGGTCTTGTCATTTATAATGAATTCAGCCAGGGTTATGGTTTTGGCAATATGATCAATGATTATGGACAGATGGTTAAGAAGAACTGGGACAATAAGGAAGTAAAGCAAAGCGACCTTGTTCTAACCCCATCTATTTTCGATGGTCCCCTGGCCCGCACGGTGAAATCGATTCATGGAAAGGTCAATCATAAAGACTCCCTGGTTCGCAATTTTGCAGTAAAACATTCCCTTGAAAATTTTGATGAGTATCATTCCAAATATGGTGCAACCGTTAGAATGTTCTCATTATTTAAATATATCAACAACAATTTCAAATACGTTGCGGACAGCCAGCGCGATGAATATTTTGCCACTCCCCAGGAAACCATTTCCAATGGAATGGGTGGTGATTGTGATGACCATTCGATTCTGATGGTTTCAGCGCTGAAAGCAATTGGGGCAAGAACACGTATGATCCTTACTGAAGGTCATATCTACCCCGAATTGTACTGTGGCGACAAGCAGGAGTTTGAAAAAACCCAGCAGGCTATCCAGGAATTATTTGGGAAAGAGGTTGCCGGCAATATCTATTTTCATGAAAACAATGGCCAGTACTGGCTTAATCTCGATTACAGTGCAAGGTATCCTGGTGGTCCGTATGTAAAAGAGAAAGCTTTCGCGATAATAGAGTAAATTCGCATCTTTAAAATCCATACCCGTGATGAAAGTACCGAGGCTTCCGGGCTACACTTTCCTGCGTTGGTTCATTCTGGCAGGAATTTTTATTTTACCCCTTTTTTCTCTTTCCGCAAAGGCGCAGGGGCGAGTGCTCATCAATGAGTACCTGGCCTGGCCGGGCAACGGGTGCAGTGTCACCTCCGAGTTTATCGAGTTATATAATTACGGCCCAGGGCCTGTTGACATCAGTTGTTATATAGTAACCGACGGCGATTATTCCATTACCATCCCTTCCAATACCATATTAAACCCTGGCCAGTATTTCGTACTGGCAGGCCAGGATGTGATCAAGGCCGGTTGTGCCAATATCTCCCGCGACGTGGTGGCCGACCTGAACTGGAATTCCTGCAACTGTACCAGCGGGGCAATTCCTAAAACCGGTGATGGTTTTCTTACCGACGGAGGATCGGCGGGTGAACAGGTGGTATTGATGGATAACAATTTAAATATCATTGATGCCATTGCCAGGGTTCCTGAACCTTCTTCGAGGATCCAGACAAAAGCCACCGGGAGCTGTTCCCCAAGGGTGTTTGACCTCGATGACCGTTCAATACGCTATGAAATAGTAGGCGAATCACAGGGAAGAGGAAATAGTTTCGCAAGGAAGGTCAATGGCGCCTGTGGTTGGGAAAAAGACACACAACAAAGTGGTGGAGCTGCTAATAATACCAAGGGCTATATTCCACAGTTTTACCCCGATATTACAGTTGTGCAACCTTTAAGCTGTGACGAAAAAGGTTACGCGGTGGTTCATATTCTCAATGCCGATTATACCAAGGTTTTTCCCATGCGGTATACGCTGAGCAGGGATGTAGACAGTAATTATGTATACGATAACAAGGATGAATACCGCTCGGGGTATGATTCCACTGCTCCCAATATTGAACTAAACAACCTGGAAGCCGGTTTATATCGGGTATTGGTGGAAACCCTTGATGGTTGTGATTTACAATCACTCGATTTTAATATTCTTGACTGTAATGCCTCGCTGCTGGCGAGCCCTTTCAGGTTGTTCAGGCTGCGAAGAATTTCAGGAACCACCCAGCTTGAATGGATGTTAAACGAGGATATGCTTTTTACTAAAGTTGAAGTGCAGAAAGGTCTGCCGGGAAAAGCTTTCAGTACAATTCAAACTTTGATAGAAAATAATATTTCATACCGCGGCTCTTTCGGGGAAGAAAATGCAGAAGCAGGAACGCAATTCCGTTTGAAGATCACCGATAAATCGGGTAAGCAGTATTATTCGGCAGTATTGCATTCCGGCATTGAAACAGGCATGAAAGAACACCTCAAAGTAGTGCCCAGGGGAAATTCAAATCTTATGGTAGAGATCCAATCGGCCTTCCGAAAAAATTCTTCACTAAGGATCATGGATGCTACCGGGAGAATGATCGTGCAGAAAAGCTTACAGCTCTCGAAGGGAAAGAATCTTTTCTATCTTTCTCCTTCCAATATGAATGCAGGGATCTTTTTATTACAATGGCTCGATAACTCTTCTGGAAAGATCAGTACTGTGAGGTTCTATAACAGCACGAATTAAAGAACGATTGTATTAAAACAACCCGGCATGCAAACTGGGAACAGCAAGCGGTGATTTGGATTTGCTGATCAGCAGTCCACCGGAAGCGATCAGCATGGAAACAATCGAAGAAATATAATAGAGCAGCAGGTTATCATTCATGTTATATCCTTCTACATAGTAATCAAAAATGTAGATAATGATGAAAGATCCATAATCGAACAGAAGTGCACAAAGCACCACGATATAAGGAACCTGGCTCGACTTGAGCGACATGCTACGAAAAAAAACCAGCAACTGGTAAAGGATGGCCAGCAGTACTATACCTAATCCATAACCCATGGATATTTTCAATGCATCATATTTCATTCCTTCGCGGAAGAAGAAAACCAGCTGAAGAAAAATATATAAACCCACTCCCATTACAATCAATTTCCTTACCACTTCATTCCTTGTAATGGTGTACATCATGAACATCACGAATGGAATGTCGAGCATGTTATAAAAGATATTGGCACGCTCCACGAAAACCCAGTTGATAGGAAAAAGATCAAGTGCATTAATGAATGCTGCCATAAGGCCATATATTCCAAAGAGCATGAAGAAGCGGGTGCTCCACATTTTTTTGATGGTAATGATTGCAGCAGGAAGTAAAAAAACCAGGGTAGTTATTAGGGGTAATATGCTCAGTAAAGACTCTTTCAACGCTTTAATTTTTCAACTTAAAATCGCCTCAATATAGACATATTGCTGTTTTGAACCAATAGGACAAATCGGCCACTTACCGGCTGCATAAAATACGGTAGGCCTTTACGGTTCTATTGTATATTAGCCCACCAATCATCAACGAGAATGAAAAAAATTCTTTCCCTTTTATTGTTTACCAGTTTGTTATCTGTGGCATTTAGCCAGGCTACTAACCTGCCGACCGATTACCTCGACAAATCCTTTCATTCGGGAAGAAGGGATTCTATAAGGAAGATGATGCCGGATAATTCCGTTGTAGTTGTTTTTGCCTATCCTCAACGAAACTATTCGAATGATGTTGAATATGTATACCACGCCAACCCTGACCTCTATTATTTTACCGGGTACAAGGAACCCAATGCAGTCCTGTTTATTTTCAAGCAACCGCAAACCTTACCCGACGGAAGCAAGAGCAATGAGCTCTTTTTTATCCAGAAAAAAGATCCAAAAGCTGAGCAATGGACAGGTATCCGCTTAGGCGTAGAGGGCGTTAAATCAAAACTCGGCATCAATTCGGTATTCAATGGTGCGGAATTTAAAGACTTCCCTATTTCCTTTGGAGGCTTCAGCAAGATCATCATGGATGAATTACCTGCTGACATGGCCGACAACAGGTTTGATGAAGCCGACCTGTTCGATCTGGTTAAGC
>JAEWIW010000225.1 GCA_023386855.1 Bacteroidota bacterium
CGGAATGTATTGGCTTTCCCGCAAGATCAGGCCTTCTCTCATTATCACAGATCCTGAATTACCCGACCTGGAAAATTGGGAATTGATCGAGCAGCTGAGCAGCAGTCCTCTTTTTAGTGAAATTCCAGTGATCATTTTGTCTTCTCTCAGCCAGTCTGAGACAGCACAAAAATCGGCTGAATATAATTTGGCACGTTTCTTTAATAAACCGTTCAACCCGATCGCGCTTCTTGAAGCTGCCAAATCAGCAGTATCAGAAGAAAAACAGGCCCTTAGCTTTCCACGCTAGGAATTTGTCCGTTCGAGATATCAATATCCATATGATTACCGCATCTGGGATGCTAATCAAAACCTTACTTTATGGAACCTGTTATGTTAACTGAAAAAAAATTATCAGAACGGAAATACAAGCATTACTCCTACAATCCTAAACAAGAGCAGCAAAGGAAAAAGATCGACTTCTTTTACATCGGTAAAAAGATGTCAAACATTGATTTCCTTATTAAAGTTTTTGAAAGTGGATATGCAGCTGAAAATGCAGAGAAAGCAATCCCCATGCTTTCCAGGTTGCTGCGTACCGGCTATGCTCCCGACTGCATCATTGCCGAAGATCATATAAGCCCCCAGGCCATCGAACAACTTAGCCAGTTCATTACTTCTCATCGCGAATTGATTTCAATTCCCTTCTTTATTGAACTGACCAGCCCTGGTAACCTATCGGATTTTCATGATGTGAATTTCGTTGATGATATGATCACCATCGATCAGCTTCCATCAGTACAGCTTGAAAAAAAGATCTATTTCTGGAAAAAGGTTAAGGAACGTGCAGTTAATACCAGCAAATCACGCAAAAAAGATAGCCAACTACTGGAAAGACAGATGGCTTCAATCCTGAAAAGGAGCATTGATATTTTATTGTCGGGCGCTTTACTGATATTGTTAAGCCCGCTTTTCCTGCTGATCATGCTGGCTTTAAAAATTGAATCACGCGGTCCTGCCATATATATTTCAAAGCGTGCAGGAAAAGGATATAAGATATTTACTTTCTATAAGTTCAGGACCATGGAATGTGATGCCGATAAAAAAATGGATCACCTTGCCCACCTGAACCAGTACGATCTTATCAAAAAGCCTAATCCAAGGTTCATCAAGATCAATAATGATCCGCGCGTTACCAGGCTGGGATTGTTTTTAAGGAAGACCTCTATGGATGAACTGCCTCAACTGTATAATGTACTGAAAGGAGATATGTCGTTGGTAGGAAACCGTCCCCTTCCTTTATATGAGGCGGAAACGCTGACCACCGATGAATGGTCAAAGCGATTCCTGGCACCGGCAGGCATTACAGGTCTCTGGCAAATCAAGAAAAGAGGAAAGGAGGAAATGTCGGCAGAAGAAAGAGTGGCCCTTGATATTGATTATGCTGAAAGATCAAACCTGCTCAGAGATCTGTATATCATGGCCATCACCCCCACTGCACTGATCCAGAAAACAAACGTCTGATAATCATAAATTGTGTTGTTTTGCAATTTCCCCCGGGAAATTGCTTTTTTATTTAAAAGTGTTCACGTGCACAACACTCCCCTTGTCTCGATCATAACTTTAAACTATAACAACCCGGAAACCACCAACCGGTTCCTGCGATCTTCAACTTCGCTTAGGCATCCCCGTTATGAAATTATCGTGGCTGATATGGCATCTTCCGGGAGTAACCTGCCCGACATTTCCCTGAACGCAAATGCAAGGATGATTTGCAGCAACACAAACCTGGGATTCGCCGAAGGAAATAATATGGCAGCAAGGCAGTCAATAGGTGAATATCTTTTTTTCGTGAACAATGATACCCTGCTGAATGAAAATTTATTGGAGGAGCTCATTACTCCCTTTGAAAAAGATTCATCCATTGGAATCACCTGTCCTAAAATAGTAATGCTCCTTAACAACAAAATAGAATATGCCGGTTTCAATAAAATGAAATTTGTTACAGGACGGACTACAAGCATTGGATATGGTGAAATAGATAATGGACAGTACAATCGGCAATACGAAACAAATGGGGCACATGGCTGTGCATTAATGATCAGGAAAGAGCTTTTTCAACGTGTAGGAGGTTTTCCTTCCCAATTTTTCCTGTATTATGAAGAGTGGGATATTTCGGAAAGGATAAAAAAACAGGGATATAAAATATTATTTGTAGGAACCACCACGATATTGCATGAAGGGTCTGTTTCGATTGGAAAAGAAAACCCTTTGAAAGAATACTACCTGAACAGGAACAGGATATTATTCATAAGGCGTAATGCTAATGTTGCGCAGCGCATGGTATTTTATACTTACCTCCTGTTGATCAGCATACCTAAAAATATCCTGGCCTATTTAATTAAAGGACAAATCAATAATTTCCGTAGTTACCTTCGCGCTATATACTGGAATTTTACCCATTCCGTACGACACTGACCTTAAACCTTTAAATGACAGTAATTTTTTATATCCTGTTCATTATTCTTTTTGTATACCTGCTCATCGCCAGCAGTTACCTTTTTATTTTTTCAATCGCAGGGAAATTTTATAAGCCGGTACCTGCTCCCCCAGCCCGCCATTACAATAATATTGCTGTTCTTATCCCCGCATACAGGGAAGATCCGGTTATCATTTCCAGCGTGGAAGATTTATTAAAACAGGATTACCCTGCTGAACATTTTAAAATTTTTGTGGGTGCACATTTTCTTGAAGCATCAACCCTTGAATTGCTTTCGAGGCTTCCTGTTGAAACTGTTCTAATCAAAGGTGATTACGGCTCGAAGGCCTTAACCCTTCAAACTATACTTAACCAGGTACAAAATGATCGGTTTGACATTGCCCTGATACTGGATGCTGATAATCATCTTGCAGCAAATGGTCTAAGAAAGATCAATAACAATTTTGAGAGCGGTGCAAAAGCAGTGCAGGTACATCGCATGGCAAAGAATATGAACAATGCTTTTGCCATTTTTGATGCACTTGCCGAAGAGATCAATAATCATTTATTCAGGAAAGGCCCTTCAGCGCTTGGTTTTTCTGCCAATACCATTGGATCCGGAATGGCTTTCGGGTTCAATGAATTAAAAAGGATTTATAATCTTCCGGGGATTATCTATAACCCTGCATGTGATCGTGAAGTGGATTATGAAAGTATGAGGAATGGCATCAGTATAGCCTATATCGATGATACTTATGTGCTGGATGAAAAAGTTCAGTCTGCCAGGGTTTTCACCCGACAGCGAACAAGGTGGATGGAATCACAGTGGTGGCATATCAAAAAGTTTTTTTCTGAAAAGGATAAAAAGGTCATTTATTCAAAAGAGTTTGCCAATAAACTTTTTTCCAACCTGCTACCTTCAAGAGTACTCATGCTCTGGCTATTCATGCTGGTTATTGTTTTAAGTATCATTGATCAGCAAACAGGTTGGCAATACATTTATCCTTCTTTTTCATGGTGGCTGATACCCTTTTTATTATTCTTTTTATCCTTACTAATAGCAATCCCTTACAGGATGTTTAGGGGTAAATTACTAAGCGTATTTTTACTAATGCCATCCATGATGATCTACTACGTAAAATCCTTGCTGGGCGTACGTTCCGGCAGAAAACACTTCGAGCATACTCCTAAAACATTTACAGGAAAAAAAGAACAAAAACACTGATAATTTTTTTTCGAAAATAATTGCTGTTACAGATACGCTGATGTAAAAATCATCGTTAGAGAACCGGCGGAGGATCCTGTATCAATATCCTTCTCCTTAATCCAATTATCTCTGAAAATCCACCCTTATGGAAAACTTTACCTATGTATGTAGGAGGTTTTTGCTTATTTCATTGTGTTGTGCGCTTCTTTCACAGGCCAATGCACAGCAGGTAGCCAAAAGCCTTACAGCTTCCAATGGTTCTCTTATCGGCTTTTACGAATACAAACCTGAAGATTACAATCCCACCGGTTCATATAAATACCCCCTGATCATTTTTTTGCATGGAATTGGTGAAAGAGGGAATGGAACAACAGAACTTTATAAAGTAAAGGCCCAGGCCCTTCCAAAGTACATCGACCGGGGTCATAAGATGCGTTTTTACTGGAATGGAAAATGGGAAACCTTTATTGTTCTATCTCCACAACTCAATTCAAAATATGGCAGCTGGCAAAGATTCTATACAGAGGAAATGCTTGCTTATGCAAAGCAAAACCTGAATATTGATACCAACCGGATCATACTTACCGGGTTAAGTCTTGGTGGCGGTGGTGTTTGGAATTTTTCTTCCTATTCTCTCGACAATGCAAAGCAGTTTGCGGCCATTGCACCGATCTGCGGAACCTGTTCCATGGTAAGCGCCTGCAATATTGCCAAAGCTAACTTACCGGTATGGACAGAACATGCCAGTGATGATCCCACGGTAAATGTGAATTGTACCATAAATGCGAATAAGGCCATTAATAGCTGCAATGCAGCAGTAAAACCCATCGAGTTTATTCATCCCGATGGAAAACACGTGATCTGGAACAGGGCTTATGATACGGTGTATAAATGGCATGAACCCAATATTTATGAGTGGTTCCTGGGGCAGAACAAAAGCCTTCCTGTAAATAAATTGCCTGTTGCTAAAGCTTCAGGAAATTCAACTGTTTACATTGAAGATGGAATAACCACACTGGATGGCCGGCAGTCTTCCGATGCAGATGGCAAGATTGTAAAATACATCTGGCGCCAGTTAACAGGCCCGGCCACTACTTCGATTGGAGCAAGAACCGGCGCCAGTACTGCAATTACCGGTTTCACCCTTGAGGGAAGTTATACCTATGAACTAACGGTGGTGGATAACCGAACAGGGTGGACAAAAGACACGATCGTGATTGCAGCAAGTTCAAAACCGAAAGTAATTAACCAGCCTCCTGTTGCAAATGCCGGAACTAATAAATCAATAACACTTCCTGTTAATAATATTACACTTGATGGATCGGGTTCAAGCGATAGTGATGGAAGCATTGCACAATATTCGTGGATAAAGATCTCAGGAGGTGCAGCTACCATTACTACTCCAAATAATGCAAGTACAAGCG
>JAEWIW010000286.1 GCA_023386855.1 Bacteroidota bacterium
CATCCACTTTGTTTGAAGAAGATGCCAGTGGAATTACCGATAATAACTTCAATAATGCGACTTATGTTGAAAACCAGTCGGTAAAAGGGTTTGGGGTTAATGCGAAGCTGGGATTGATTGTAAAGCCTGCCAATAGCTTAAGGCTTGGCCTGGGAATCCATACTCCCACCATTTATGCGTTGCAGGAAAATAATACCGGTTCCATCACAGCAGACCTTGAAAATTACTTCCCTACCGGGCAGCAAATAAGGGTGGCTACCACCGATTCCATTTATACAGCAAATGGCGTATTTATTCCCACTTATAAATACGATTTTGTTTCTCCATGGAAATTTATCCTGAGTGCAGCTTATGTATTGAGAGAAGTGGAAGATGTAACCCAGCAAAGAGGTTTTATCACCGCTGACGTGGAATATGTAACGCATGGATCTTCCAGTTTTAAACCAGAGACCGGTGATATTGACCAGTCATACTATTCGGCGGTTAATGAAACAACAAAGCAATTGTATAAAGGAACCTTCAATTTCAGGGTAGGCGGGGAATTAAAATTTAATACGCTTATGACCAGGTTGGGATTTGCGTATTATGGCAATCCTTACCAGGATAATTCTGTATTGAAGGCCAACAGGATGAACCTCAGTGGTGGCCTGGGATACAGGAATAAAGGTTTCTTCGCTGACCTCACTTATGTTCATGCACTGAACAGGGATGTAAATTTCCCTTACCGTTTGGGCGACAAGCCCAATAGTTTTGCGGAACTTAAGGAGTCCTCAGGAAATATCATGATGACTGTTGGGATCAAGTTTTAAATCAAGCGGCTGAAAGGCCGCTTTTTTGTTGGTGTCATTCGGTTAACATTGGATGGAGCGGCTGAAAGGCCGCTTTTTTTGATGTTATGTAAAACAAAAAGCCCCACTAAAAAGCGGGGCAATTTTTAGGTTTTAAACCTTAACCTTTAACCATTAACTATTAACCATCAACCTTAACCATCTTAAATAAGGTACAGTATATTGAATTTCTTTTTTTCAAGGATCGGATCAGTTTTCCAGGATTTGGCTTAGGCTTTTCTTAGGACCTGATCTTGTTGTTTTGTTGAAACAAAGTTGCTTCAAAATTCACTGGCGGAGTAATATTACGTGATCAATTAGCGCAGAATATCTAATAAATTTATAAGGTATTAAGTATAAGTATTTACCAGCTGCTATAAACCTATACTTTTTTAGTGCGTGGCTTAGTGTGTTTTACTAACTGTATCGATGATATGTTTTACCTCTCCTGCATGAACCCATTGAAATCCATGTTTCCTGAACCAGGTCATTTGTCTTTTCGCATATTGCCTTGTATTTATCCTGATACGATCAATGGCTTCATCCAGAGAACATTTACCATCAAAATATTCAAACAATTCCTGGTAACCAACGGTCTGCAAAGCAGGCAGGTGGCGGAATTCAAGAAGATCTTTCACTTCTTCCACCAAGCCGTTTGAGATCATTTGATCTACCCTTGTATTAATATTTTCAACCAATTTTTCCCTTTCTATGTTAATGGCAAATTTGTAGATATCAAAGTCGCGCTGAATGGTAGACTGTTTCTGGAATTCACGTATCGAAAGACCAGTACCCAGTTTAACTTCAAGCGCACGCATTAACCTTTGGGGGTTCTGTATTTCACCGGTAGAAAAATATAAAGGATCGTTCCGTTCGACCTGTTCCTGCAGCCATTTCAAACCATACTTTTCATATTGATCAACTACATGATTTCTTATTTCGGGGTCAATGACAGGTATATGATCTATTCCTTCAGTGAATGCTTTAATGTAAAGCCCGGTACCACCCACCATAACCAGTTCTCCTGAGCTGCTGAATATTTCAGCAGCACACTGAAGAGCATATTGTTCAAAGAAAGCGGCATTGACCGGTTCAAGAATGGAATGGGAATTAATGAAATAATGATGCACCTGCTCCAGCTCTAAAGGGGAAGGCTTTGCCACTCCTATATTCATTTCACGATAACACTGCCTTGAATCACATGAAATGATCGAAGTATGAAAATGTTTTGCCACATCAATGGCAAGAGATGTTTTACCCGAAGCTGTAGGCCCTCCAATGATGATTGCTTTTTTTGTTTGGCCTTTAACCGGATCAGTTTGCATGAGGATACGTTTGCATGAAATGCCTAGTACATTTCTTCATTTCCTTCTTCTCCCCCATCTTCTCCTAATCCATCGTCTTCACTTTCTTCATCGCCTTCGGTTCCAAAACCTTCTGCACCCTTTGTGAGATCATATTTCTCTTCCATCTCCGCAAGCTTGTCGCCGACAAGACCTTTTGTGCCATATTGAGATGGACCAATTCCTTCAGTCCTGATGGTAGCAGGATAAGCCAGTTTTGCGTTTTCTTCCTTTGATACATTGAAGAGTTCTACGAGGAAAGACCAGCTTTTCGTAAAGTCGTATATGTATATAAATTTCTGGTTGGGATCCCTGATCTCCGATCCTATAGTGGTATCCGCCATAAGTAATGGCGGAACTTTATAAGCTTTGTTATATTGTTCGAGGGAAATTTCACGGCCTTTCTGCCAGTTATCATTACTTCGGTAAAATGTTGCACCGTGTTTATTATCAAACTCAAATGCTTTTAAAATGGCCAGGTGGAGGTCATAAAAAGTTTGGGTGTGTTTGATTGCAATATCGCGGTACACGCTGTCATCTTCTTCAAAATAAATCCTGAACTTGAGTATAGCCATGATAAATTATGGTTTCCGTTTTTCGGTGATAATTTCAAAAATAATGGATGTTGGTCATAAGACCAATAGACCTAAGATCAATAGACCTATTGGGCTGCGGGCTTTAACTGCAGTTCCCCGGCTTTTTTTATCATCAAATCGTAGGCCGCATCATAATTGTTTTCAATTTCTCCGTCGAGAATTGCTTCGCGGATAGCGTTTTTTAATTCGCCCACAATTTTACCGGGTTTGAGGTTAAATATCTCCATGATCATTTCTCCCGTAATGGGCGGTTGCCAGTTGCGGATCCTGTCTTTTTC
>JAEWIW010000311.1 GCA_023386855.1 Bacteroidota bacterium
ATATGAAGTATTGGCCCAATAACTTTTAAAAATTTTTCGACTCTCCTCTTTGAGTTCATATGATCCATTGCCGTCGTTCGGACCAAAATCATGATCATCCCAGATAGCATAATGTGAGGTTGATGAAAGGAAATCCTGCAATACCGGCAAGCTCCGATCCCTGCTGGCTCGATACCATAGTCCCCATTCGCTGGCATAATCCGCTTCACGGGTGTACCAGTTATCGCCAAGCCAAAGCATGAAGGCCGCTTTTTCTTTGGCCATCGTTTTGAAAATGGATGAATCATTACCATAGGGAGTTCCCGGCCTGTCGAACTCCGGCTCATTAAAATAGGCACAGCTTCCTGCCAGGAAACTGAAGTCCGGCGCAGGTTTCCTCCATTGCCATAAATCGCGGGTAGTAAAGCTTCCCTGCTTCTTCATTTCTTTTCCACCCCTTTTTGCCGTGATGGCATATTCATATGGCGTATTCATGTCAAGCGCAACAAGATTGAATTTTACCGGGGCAAACCATTGCTGCTGGGCGGTTTTAATGACCATGGAAGAAGCCTGGGATGGATGCCCTTTCTTCCAGTAGTGCAGCTGTACTTCTGCCCCAGGGCTTACTTCCGCCCATATCACAGCGGTCCTTAATTCAACGGGGCCCAGCATTGGCCCTGAGATGATGGCGGGCTTTTGTGCCAGCAGTGTTGTGGAAAATAACACCAGGCAGACAAGCAGGAATCTGAACATGATAACACCAGTTAATTAATGAAATGAAGGGGTGAAAGTACCAAATACCTGAATAATACAGAATGGACCTCAATATCTTAATACAGCAAAGCGGCATTCGCTAAATTGCAGCCATAAGCGAACAAGATGGACAATTCAATCAGTTTAAATAAATATATCAGCGACAGTGGCTATTGCTCCAGAAGGGAGGCCGACAGGCTGATTGAGGCAGGAAGGGTGATCCTGAATGATGAAACTGCGCATAAGGGTAGCCGTTATAACCCTGGTGATGTGGTGGAAGTGGATGGCAGCTATATCAAAGAACCTAAAAAAGATAAGCTGGTTTACCTGGCATTTAATAAACCGGTAGGAATAACCACTACAACCGATACGGATATCAGGGGAAATATCATCAGCTATATCAATTATCCAAAAAGGATATTTCCTATCGGCAGGCTGGATAAGGATTCGGAAGGATTGATCTTTCTTACCAATGATGGTGATATCGTCAATAAAGTACTACGGGCAGGTAACCTGCATGAAAAGGAATACGTGGTCAGGGTGAACAAACCCATTGATGCGGCTTTCGTTCACAATATGAGCAGCGGCATACCCATGCTTCGTACAAAAACGCTACCCTGCAAGGTTTTCCCGATTGGGAGGCAAACCTTCAGGATCATATTGACACAAGGATTGAACCGCCAGATCCGTAGAATGTGCGAGCACCTTGGTTATACCGTTACATCATTGCAAAGGACCCGGATCATGAATATCAAACTGGATAAACTTGCCATGGGAAAATGGCGCTACCTAAGTGAGCCGGAGATCAAACAGTTAAAGGAGTCTATTGAAAGTTCTTCCGGGACAAAAGAAGCATCGAGGGTTCAGTATAATAAGCCAAAACAGGCTTCTTCATCCAAAAAACAGGAAGAAGAAAAGATCGATTATGATAAGATCGATAAAGCCATCAGGGCCAATCCTCATCTTGGTAAAACAAAAAAACCCGCCGATAAAGGCGGGAGTTTTAAATCTTATAGAAAGAAGAAGAAATGAGTAGTGATTAGTGACTAGTGATTAGTGATTAGTGACTAGTGAAATTTGAATTCCACCAGTCACTGCCACTTTTATTTATTTTGTATTCCAACTAATAACTAATCACTAATAACTAATCACTGGTTATTTTGTATTCCAACTAACAACTAATCACTAATCACTAATAACTAATCACTGGTATTAAGAGCACCCCATGCTATTGCCGCAGTTCAGGCATTTATAGCAGGTACCACTTCTGATAGTAATATGTCCGCAGGTATTACATGCTGGTGCATCACTTTGCATACTCTTCGCTGCTGCATTAACCGCGTCCAGCGCTGATTCCACTTTAACAGCTTTTGGTTTTACCTCTGCAGGTTTGCTTGATGCTGATAAAGAAGGCACAATGCGAACATCACTTAATTCAGGTGTTGCAGGCACATCATCCCAATCTTCTGTACCCGTATTCCTGATCTCGGGTTTATCGAGAACATGAACAAGATCGGTTCGATCGAGGTATTCATAAGCCAGTGCCCTGAAGATGAAGTCAACGATCGAAGTAGTACTCTTGATATTCGGGTGGTCAACCATTCCTGCTGGTTCAAACCTGGTGAATACAAACTTCTCAACGAATTCTTCCAATGGTACTCCATACTGCAGACCAATCGATATTGAAATCGCAAAGCAGTTGAGCATACTTCTCATAGTAGCGCCTTCCTTGGCCATATCGATAAAGATCTCACCTACTGTACCATCACCGTATTCACCTGTCCTGAGGAAAAGGGTTTGACCGTTGATCTTCGCCTTCTGGGTAAATCCTCTTCTCTTTGCGGGCAAAGACCTGCGTTCAACGATGGTGGCCAGTTTTCTCTTCAACTTGGTATCAGGAGAAGCCTGCACTCTTTTCTGCACTTCATCGAGCAGTTCTTCGATAGTGAGCTTACTCATATCCACGATCATGGATTCCGCTCCTGCAGCTTCTTCCATGGTTTCTTCAGCATCCGCTTTCTTCTTCGTTTCACTCTTATTGCTCAGCGGTTGTGAGAGTTTTGAACCATCCCTGTACAATGCGCAGGCTTTCAATCCAAGCTTCCAGCTTAACAGATAAGCATCAGCGATCTCGTGGGTCTGTGCTTCATTGGGAAGGTTGATGGTTTTTGAAATGGCGCCGCTGATGAAAGGCTGTGCTGCAGCCATCATACGGATATGTCCATGTGCATGGATATAACGCTCTCCTTTTTTACCACATTTGTTGGCGCAATCAAACACAGGAAGATGTTCATTCTTCAGGTAAGGTGCACCTTCAATGGTCATGGTACCACAAACAAAATCATTTGCTTTTTCAATTTCCTCATCACTGAAGCCAAGTGCTTCCAGCAGGCTCCATTCAAAGTTGAAATATTGTTCTGGTTTGAAACCCAGGCGCTGTAAACATTCTTCACCTAAATTATAAACGTTGAATACAAAGCCGATCTCGAAGGCTGAAAGTACAGCCGTATCAAGCTTTTTAATTTCTTCGGCGATGAATCCTTTTTCACTCAGCGATTGATGATTGATATGCGGAGCGCCGGCAAAGCTGCCAGAACCTACAGCATATTTCACGATGGCATCAATTTCTTTAGGAGCATATCCAAGATTTTTCAATGCGGTTGGAACCGATTGGTTGATGATCTTGAAATACCCGCCACCACTGAGTTTCTTGAATTTCACCAGTGCGAAATCAGGTTCAACCCCGGTAGTATCGCAATCCATTACAAGACCAATTGTTCCTGTAGGCGCGATCACTGTAGCCTGCGCGTTACGGTAACCAAATTTTTCTCCAAGCTGAACAGCTTCATCCCATGCCCTGGTAGCTGCGGTCAGCAGGTAATCAGGACAATATTTCGCCTTGATACCCTGGGGTTTGATCTGGAGGTTCTCGTATTCATCCGCATCATAAGCCGCAAGCCTGTGGTTGCGCATAACGCGGAGCATATGCTCTTTATTTTCATTATAACGTGGGAAGGGTCCCTGCACTTCAGCCAGTTCAGCAGAAGTTTTATAGGCTGTACCAGTCATGATCGCGGTGATAGCACCGGCGATACCACGTGCTTCTTCACTATCGTAAGGAATGCCCATTACCATCAGCATGGAGCCGAGGTTGGCATATCCCAGGCCGAGTGTCCTGTATTCATACGACAGCTGCGCCACTTCTTTTGAAGGGAACTGCGCCATGAGTACAGAGATCTCCAGTACGGTTGTCCAGAGCCTGCAGGTATATTCGAAACCTTCAACATCAAAATTATTGGTGGCTTCATCATAGAAGCGGCGAAGGTTTACGGAAGCCAGGTTGCAGGCAGTATTATCGAGGAACATGTACTCACTGCAGGGATTTGAAGCCCTGATCTCACCGCCTTCTGGACAGGTATGCCATTCGTTGATCGTAGTATTATATTGTGTGCCGGGGTCTGCGCAACGCCATGCAGCATAATTGATCTGGTTCCATACTTCACGGGCAGGTACACGCTTCATCACCCTTCCATCGGAACGGGCTTTCAGTTCCCAATCCTCATCCTTTTCCAACTTTTCAAAGAATTCATTAGGGATTCTTACCGAGTTATTGGAGTTCTGGCCCGAAACGGTCTTGTAAGCTTCGCCTTCATAATCGCTGGGATAACCGGCAGCGATCAGGGCGCCAACCTTTTTTTCTTCTTCAACCTTCCAGTTGATGAATTCCATGATCTCGGGGTGGTCGAGGTCGAGGCAAACCATCTTGGCTGCCCTGCGGGTAGTTCCACCACTTTTAATAGCACCAGCAGCGCGGTCGCCGATCTTCAGGAAGCTCATCAAACCGCTGGAAGTACCGCCACCACTAAGCTTTTCTCCTTCACCACGGATATTCGAAAAGTTAGTTCCTACACCGGAACCGTATTTGAAGATCCTTGCTTCACGAACCCAGAGGTCCATGATACCGCCATCATTCACCAGGTCGTCTTCCACGCTCAGGATAAAACAGGCATGGGGTTGAGGGCGCTCGTATGCGGAGGTTGACTTCTTCAGTTTACCATCGGCCTGGTCAACATAATAGTGACCCTGTGGTTTACCCTTGATCTGGTAGCTTTCATACAGGCCGGTATTGAACCATTGGGGACTGTTGGGTACACAGGCCTGGTTCAGGATACAATATACCAGCTCCTCGTAAAACACCTGGGCGTCCTGGGCGGAGGCAAAATAATTATTACGCTCACCCCAAACTCTCCAGCAGTTGGCCATACGATGGGCAACCTGCTTAACGGAGGTTTCCCTTCCCAGTGAACCGTCGGGCTGTGGTACACCTGCTTTACGAAAATATTTTTGGGCAAGAATATCGGTGGCAATCTGGCTCCATGACTTTGGCACTTCCACATTGGTCATCTCAAAAACGATCTCACCGCTTGGATTCCTGATCACAGAGGTCCTGTAATCGTATTCAAACTGGTCAAAAACATTCACATTGTCTTTTGTGAACCTGCGGGAAAAATGCATTCCCCTGATTGGTGGTTGTTTGGTACCCATATTGTCCGGAGTTTTTTAAAAGATGAATGGTTCTGCGAAATATTCAGGCAGAAGACGAAAATATCCTGCTCAACCCAATTTTCCCAATGCTGCTTTTGCACAGGCTGTGGATAAACAAGAATCAAAAAGTCGAAGCTCAAAACAGCCGCGACTTCCGGATTTTCCAACTTTATTTTCGCCCATTTTTAAATTTTTCATTTTGAGAATTCAAAATTTTTCCATCTATAATGTACTGTTTTTTGGCATTTGAACCATAAAATCCTTTCCCGTTATGGGACAGTTTAACAGTATCAGAGATAAGGTGGTAGAAGACAAAAAGTTTTTGCATTTTTGTAAGGACCAAATGCCAGGTGAATGACCCATAGAATATATGATTTGATTGTCAGCAGGAAAACTGAAGGGAAAAAATCCTTTACTGTACTCATTGACCCCGATGAGGTCGACCTAAAAGGGATCGATACCCTGGTTAAACTGGCAACAAAGGCACAGGTAGATTATTTTTTCGTGGGAGGAAGCCTGGTAATCAGCAACCGTTTAAGCGATTGCATTTCGCGTATCAAGGAAAGCTGTGATATTCCGGTTGTATTATTTCCCGGCAGTCCTTCGCAGGTATCTCCCAATGCTGATGCATTACTATACCTCTCGTTGATATCGGGAAGAAACCCCGAACTGCTGATCGGCCAGCATGTGATATCCGCACCAATGGTGCGGCAAAGCGGGCTGGAGATCATATCAACAGGTTACATGGTCATTGATGGAGGAGCGCCTACAACAGTATCGTATATCAGCAATGCCTCACCTATTCCTTCCGATAAAAAAGATATTGCCACCTGTACCGCAATGGCCGGTGAGATGCTTGGAATGAAACTGATCTATATGGATGCGGGAAGTGGCGCACGCAAGCCTGTTCCTGAAGAAATGATCCATGCGGTTTCGTCGCATACCAGTGTTCCGCTGATCGTTGGCGGCGGCATTACCACTCCTGAAAAAGCATATCTCAACTGCAGGGCGGGAGCTGACATTATTGTCATTGGAAACGCGATTGAAAAAGACCCTTCATTGATCAAGGATATGAGCCAGGCCATCCATGGTTCTGAAGTGTTCAACTAGACACCGTGGCACGGGGGCGTGGCACGGGGGCGTGGCACGGGGGCGTGGCACGGGGTGTACACTAACGTTCGTTAACAATAATTTTTCTTAATCTCTTAAATAATTAGGTTCATAATTAAAAAAATAGTTTTCCTTTGCGGTGAACAATTTTTTATACCGAACATTCTACTTCTGAAATGTCAAAAAAACCTACCATATTGATCGCTGTAGCAGCTGGCCTTGCTGCTTCTCTGCGTGGGTTTTTCCCTGTACTTGTTGGTACAGTTTTTTGTCGTCCCGTTCCCGTTAGGGTACGACGTTGATACAATCCTACCATAAGGTATTTTCCAACGGTTATTCTGCAGTGCAGGATCACCAGTTCATCCAATGGTTCAATCCTTGGCATTCTTTACATTTCACAAACGGGACATGCAACAGCAATCAAATTTTCAAATACTTGTAGCCGATACCTCTCATGAAAGTTTCGCACAGATCATCTGTGATGAAATGGCTTCTTCAGCAAAAGCACGTGGAACGGGCATTGCCAAAAGAAGTCCAGATTATATTAAAGAAAAGATACGCGAAGGAAAGGCAGTGATCGCCTTCTCAGCCGATGGCATCTGGGCAGGCTTCTGTTATATCGAAACCTGGAGCCATGGGGAATATGTTGCCAACTCAGGGCTAATCGTTGCCCCACAATTCAGGAAGGGCGGCCTCGCCAAGCTGATCAAGAAAAAGATCTTCGCGCTGAGCCGCAAGAAATTTCCTGATGCCAAGATCTTCGGCCTCACTACCGGCCTTGCCGTTATGAAGATCAACTCCGAACTGGGTTATGAACCCGTTACCTATTCTGAGCTTACGCAGGATGAAGCTTTCTGGGCAGGATGCAAAAGCTGTGTGAACTATGATATCCTGGTGAGTAAGGAAAGAAAGAACTGCCTATGCACGGCCATGCTATATGA
>JAEWIW010000331.1 GCA_023386855.1 Bacteroidota bacterium
TTCCAGTTTTTCATGAAAAGAAATTGAAAGGGGTGCTTGAATTAACATCCATAAAGCCTTTCTCCGATGTGGAACTGGACTTTATAAGAACCGCTGTTTTTAATATCGGCCTGGCCATTCATAGTGCCCGCGATCACCAGCGACTGCAGGACCTCCTGGCTAAAACACAGGCACAGTCAACAGAGTTACAGCTTCAACAGAATACCCTTGAAAACATCAATGCCGAACTGGAAGCACAGGCTGCCAAATTGCAATCTTCAGAAGAAGAATTAAGGGTTCAGCAGGAAGAACTTCAACAAGCCAACCAGGAACTTGAAGAAAGAAGCCGCCTGCTGGAAGAAAAAAATGAACTGATCCTTGAAAGAAACCTTAAGATCCAGGCTAAGGCAGAAGAGCTTGCACAAAGCACAAAATATAAATCAGAATTCCTGGCGAACATGTCGCACGAGTTGCGCACACCACTGAATTCTATTTTGCTGTTGTCAAGATTGTTATCCGAGAACCACGACAATACCTTATCTAAAGACCAGGTGGAATATGCAGAAGTGATACAAAGTTCCGGGAAGGGATTGCTGACGCTGATCGATGAGATACTTGACCTGTCAAAGATAGAGTCGGGTAAAATGGAACTGGATATTCATGATGTTAATCCTGCTGACCTGAGCGAAGAAATGCGCCAGATGTTTGCCCCCATGGCAAAGGAAAAAGGAATTGACTTTATGGTTAATGTGGGCGAGAACGTTCCTTCCATCATTGAAACCGACCCTCAACGGGTTGGACAGATCATTAAAAATCTTATTTCCAATGCGCTTAAGTTCACCAAAAAAGGATCGGTGAAACTTGAGCTGGCCAAAGAAAAGGACCAAATCATTTTTAGTGTTATAGATTCAGGCATAGGCATCCCGGCCGATAAGCAGGAAATTATTTTCGAAGCATTCCAGCAGGCCGATGGTTCAATGCGCAGGCAATATGGAGGAACAGGACTTGGGCTTTCCATCAGTCGTGAGCTGGCCAAATTACTTGGAGGTTATATTAAACTGGAAAGTGAAGAAGGAAAGGGAAGCACTTTCAACCTGGTAATACCCGTAAAAATTTCCAGGAAGCAACTGCAGGTTGAACAGGTACAAAAACCTGAAGCCATCCTTGAAGAGATCAGGTCTGAAAATACCCCTCTTACTCAAAAAGAAAACAGGCAGCTCTATCTCTCTGATATCATTCCAAACCCCATTCCTGATGACCGTGATAATATAAATAGTGAAGATCCCGTAATCCTGATCGTTGAGGATGATACCAACTTTGCCAGGTCATTGCTCGATTATACCCGAAAGAAAGGTTATAAAGGAATTGTTTCAGTACGGGGGGATGAAGGAATTGAACTGGCCAGGAAGTTTGTTCCAAGGGGTATTTTGCTCGACGTTCAATTACCTGTAAAAAGTGGTTGGGAAGTAATGGAAGAATTGAAATCGGATCCTAAAACCAGGCCCATCCCTGTTCATATCATGTCGTCGCATGAAGTGAAAAACAAAAGCCTTTCCAGGGGAGCGGTTGATTTCATCAATAAACCAGTGGCTTTTGAAAAGCTGGGGCAAATGTTTGAGAAAATTGAACAAGCACTGAACAATTATCCCAGGAAGGTATTGATCGTTGAAGAAAATCCAAAGCATGCCCAAGCGCTTGCCTTCTTTCTTGAACGATATGATGTGAATTCAGAGATCAAATCTTCTGTGAAAGAAGGGGTAGATGCACTTCAGAAGCAGGAAGTGAATTGCGTGATCCTTGACATGGGTGTACCCAACCAGCAATCCTTCGAGCTGCTGGAAGATGTGAAAAAGAACAAGGGTCTTGAAAACCTTCCCATCATTGTATTTACAGGAAGGAACCTTTCGCACGCAGAGGAAAAAAGGATCAGGCAATATGCGGATTCCATAGTGGTAAAAACTGCCCAATCTTACCAGCGGATACTGGATGAAGTTTCCTTATTCCTCCATCTTGTGGAAGAAAACACCAATGGAACAAGATCATACAAATACAAGAAACTGGGAGAAATTACAGAAGTATTAAAAGGTAAAACCGTTCTGGTGGCAGATGACGATGTAAGAAACATTTTTTCTCTTACGCGGTCGCTGGAAAGTTATGGCATGAAAGTCGTATCCGCTATTGATGGAAAGGATGCACTCAGGCAAATGAAGGAAGACCAGAAAGTGGACCTGGTATTGATGGATATGATGATGCCCGAGATGGATGGATATGAATCAATCAGGAAAATCAGAGAGTTTCCCAAATACAGGAACCTGCCGATCATCGCGGTTACTGCAAAAGCAATGACGGGCGACAGGGAGAGATGCATAGAAGCAGGCGCTTCTGATTATATTACCAAACCTGTTGATCTTGACCAATTGGTTTCATTATTGAGGGTATGGCTATACTGACCGGATAAACATTAGGTTGAACAATTAATGATATGAGGAAGGAACTGACACTTGTGAATGATGTTGAGCTTGAACTTTTGTTGAACGAATTGTTCGACAGGTATGGATATGATTTCACCAACTATGCTAAGGCTTCACTTAAAAGAAGGCTTAACCGGTTAATGGTGGTTGATCGTTTTCCTAGTTTTGCTGAATTGTTTTACAAGGTCTCCAATGATCCTTCCTACCTGAACACAATAGTTGAAGCCATGACGGTGAATGTTACGGAGATGTTCAGGGATCCGCTAACTTTTAAAAAAATAAGGGAAGATATCCTTCCTGTACTGGCTACGCATCCTTTTATCAGGATCTGGCATGCCGGATGTTCTACAGGTGAAGAGGTTTATTCCATGGCCATCCTGTTAAAAGAAGCCAACCTTCTTCATAAATCTTTACTATATGCTACTGACCTGAATTCAACGGTTATCCAGAATGTAAAGACGGGAATCTTTCCACTAACACAAATGAAGTTATACTCGGAGAATTATATTTTATCCGGGGGTAAGCAGGATTTTTCTTCCTACTATACTGCAAAATTTAACTGGGCAATATTCGATCAGACACTCAAGGAAAAAATGATCGTATCAACGCATAACCTTGTTTCCGATCGTTCCTTCAATGAATTCCAGATGATCCTTTGCAGGAACGTACTGATCTATTTTGATAAAGCGCTACAGGAAAAAGCGCTAACACTTTTTGATGAAAGCCTTGACAAGTTGGGATATCTTGTGCTGGGTTCAAAGGAGACCCTTCACTTCTCGCATATTGCAGGAAAGTATAAACAAGTGGATCCGAAAGAAAAAATATGGCGGAAGATGGAATAAAATATGATGTTGTTGCTGTTGGAGGTTCTGCCGGCAGCCTTGAAGTGATCATGAAAATTGTCGCTGCACTACCTTATCCCAATAAGGTAAGCTGCATCATCGTATTGCATAGGAAAAATGATTCCTCCAGCCTGTTTGAAGAGCTGTTAAAATCAAGAACACGGTTACCTGTTAAAGAAGTGGAAGACAAGGACCCTGTTCGTCCCGGTCATGTATATATCGCCCCTGCTGATTACCACC
>JAEWIW010000340.1 GCA_023386855.1 Bacteroidota bacterium
CTTGTTTGGATTATTGAACCTTGTAATGGTAGACCTGCTATCCCATACAGATCCTGAGAAGCTGTAGGAGAAGGGCTTTCCGCCAAGAGTGGAATTTTCTTTCCATGAAAGGGATAACTCCCATCCCTTAGTTGAAAGGTCAGCATAATTGCCTGAAGGCACTGCTGCACCAAATACTGCCGGCAAAGGCTGGCCTGCAGTGAACATATCAGTGGTATTGCGGTCGTACCAGTCAAAGGTTAAACCCAGCCTCCTGTTTAATAAGCTAAGATCAACACCAAGGTCAAAAGTGGTGGATCGTTCCCAGGTCAATCCATCAGGAATAACACCAGGCAATTGTGTATAGTTTCTTTGAACGCCCCCCAGGATAACACTGGTTTTACTTACGCCCATCTGTTCAAGGAACCTGTAGGGAGAAATATTACCATTACCCAATGATCCATAAGAACCGCGAATCTTGAATTCATCGAGCCATGACCTTGAAGCTTCCATGAAATTTTCTTCACTAATCCTCCATCCTGCAGAAACAGAAGGAAAGAATCCATAGCGCTGGTTAGAAGGGAATTTGGATGAACCATCATAGCGGCCGTTGAATTCAACAAGGTAGCGGTCTTTGAATGCATAGTTCAACCTATAAAACAGGCCAAGGTAAGCCCATTCTGTTCCTCCCCCATTGATGGAATAATTCAATCCATCCATCAGGTTGAAATCCGGCATGTTGGGTAACAGTATCCCATCCCTGCTGGCATTAAAGTTTCTCGTAGAAAAGGATTCTACATTATATCCAACCAGTGCCTTGATATCATGTTCACCAATTTTCTTTGATGCATCCGCAGTGAAATTTGCCGTGATGTATTTATCGCGGGAATGGTATTCACGCAACAGGCTTTTTCCAAACCTTGCATAGGTTTCAGGTGCAATACTATAATCGATATAATTGTTGGTCCGGGTTTCCTCTTCGAATGTTCTTGCATAAGTAAAATCCGCTTTAAGGGTAAGCAGGTTTTTGATCGGCTTTGCAATGAAGCCGGCAGTATTCCTGAGGTAAAAATTACTTTGCTTCGACTGGTTATTACCTTCAATATAGGAAGCAACACCGGTGTATGCAGCAGTATGGGTATAGGAATGATCAGGATTATAGATCACCGCCATGGGATAAGCCTGGTGTTCAAACTGTCGCCAGATATTTCCATCTCCATCTGCAAACATCGGGTACCTGTAAGTAAATGTGCTCATGTCAAGGTTATTCTGGAATGTTAGCCATGGAGTGATCTTGACATCACCTTTCGCACGGATATTATATTTATTGTACTTATCCGAGTTATAATTGAATATACCATCCTGGAAATAATACCTTCCCGATACATAGTAATTCACTTTATCGGAACCACCGGAGATACTGATCGACTGCTCAGTGGAAGGTATATTCTTTTTATTGATCACATCGTACCAGTTGGTATTTCCGAAATACTCATACCTGCCTTTCTGGTCATTATATACCACTTCAGGAAGTGATGGATCCTGGTCGTGCTGCTTTAACGCATCAAGGTATTCGAGTGAAAAAGGATAGATATTGTTGACAGAAATAGGGTGTGAATTATAATCATACCATGCATTGAATGCTTCATCAAAATTCTTTGCCCACTGGTACCCGTTCGTTACCAGCCTGGGCGTTACAGTACGCTGGTTAATCGAGTAGCTGCTGCTGAAATCAACCTTGATCTTTCCTTTCTTCGCCGACTTTGTTGTGATCAGTACCACTCCAAATGCAGCTCTTGATCCATAAATAGCTGCAGAGGAAGCATCTTTTAAAATGGAAACAGATTCAACATCATTTGGATTTACCAGGTTTGGATCACCTTCCACCCCATCAATCAATACCAATGCGCTTCCACCGGCACCGATGGAAGTGGTTCCACGGATATTATAGGAAGCGCCTCTTGTTGGGCTGCCATCCACCATTTTAAGGTTCAGGTTGGGCAAGGCGCCCTGTAACATCCTGGTGAGATTGGGCGCTGGCCTGCTTTGCAGCGCTTCTGAATTTACCTGTGCAACGGCACCTGTAAGGTTCAGTTTCTTCTGTGTTCCATAACCTACCACTACCACTTCACTAAGCCCTGCATCATCAGGTACCATAGTAATATTTATGGTTGTTGTTTCTCCCTGGCGGATATGAATAGATTCTGCTTTGTTTTTATACGACACATAACTGACCAATAACCCGTAAGTGCCTGGCTCAAGCGTAAGTTGAAATTCACCATTTGAATTTGTCGTTGCCGATACGCTCAATGATTCAATGGTAATAGTGGCACCTGAAAGCGGCTTTCCATTTTCATCGGAAACCATGCCCGATAACCTTCCCGGTAGAGCATTTGCATAAGGCAATCCTTTTTCCGCATATACATTGCGGGGTATCACAGAGAGAAAAGAAAATAATAATAACAGGAACAATATCCTGCTGTAAGTTCTGGTAAGTACACCTTGCTTCATAATTTTTAATTATTCAGTTGAAGAACGATTGCTTAAGCAGGCGCAAGCTATTGCTGTTGTATTACCAAATCATTAGGCCTGGAACACCACATTGTTAAGAGTCCGGGATATTAAGTTTATATTAATAGCGGCAAGAGATATTCATCCTATTTAAAAGATCAGAAGATTTGCATCATGAAAGTTCCATCGAAAATATTATGTATAGCCCTTTCGTTTGTATTGCTTCTTCATCATGCGCGGGGCCAGTCAAAAGATTCATTAGAGCAAAACAGGATCAGGCTTCCCAATGGCTGGCACCTGACTCCGGTTGGAAGAAATATACCACTGGGCGATCTTCCGCTCAACCTTGTAGTGAGCCATAATAAAAAAATGCTTGCTGTAACGAACAATGGTCAAAGCACACAAACCATCGATCTTATTGACCGGGCATCAGGTAAAAGGCTCGATAGTATCATCATTGCCAAATCATGGTATGGACTGGCGTTAAGCAGGAATGACAAATACCTGTATGCATCGGCAGGGCATGATAACCAGGTGAACAGGTACTTGATATCGAACAATAGATTAAAGCTTAAAGATTCTTTTGTTTTAGGAAAGCGATGGCCGAACCGGGTTGGAACTGCAGGACTTGAACTGGATGAATCGGTTCATCATAAATTGTTCGTGGTTACCAAAGAAGATAACAGCCTCTATGTTTTTGACCTGAAATCAAAAAAGCTCTTGCATAAACTGGCGCTTGGTTTTGAAGCTTATACCTGTAAATTATCAAAGGATAAAAAGAACCTGTACATCAGTTCATGGGGTGGAAACAAATTACAGGTATATAATATTGTTCAAAATAAGATCATTAAAGAAATACAAGTTGGAAGCCATCCCAACGAGATCTGTATCAGCAGGAATGGCATATTACTTTTTGTTGCCAATGCAAATGATAATTCCGTTTCAGTGATTGATACAAAAACAAATGAAGTTATTGAAACACTGAATGCAGCATTATTTCCCGGGGCACCCAGTGGTTCCACCAGCAATGGTCTTGCATTAAGTGAGGATGACAAAACGCTTTATATCGCGAATGCCGACAACAATTGCCTTGCGGTCTTTGATGTCAGCAGTACTCCCAAAAGCAAATCCCTTGGGTTCATTCCAGTGGGATGGTATCCTACGAATGTAAAAGTTGTAGCAAACAATATTTATGTTACCAATGGCAAAGGACTTTCTTCCTATGCCAATCCATTTGGCCCTAATCCTTCACAGAAAGAACAGGTGGTATTGCGCCATGAAGGGGATAGTACAAGACCAGCCAAAGTGCAATATATAGCCGGACTTTTTCATGGAACGTTAAGCATTATACCACAACCTTCAACTGAACAATTGAGCATTTATTCTGAGGCCGTTTATAAGAACACTCCCTATTCAAAAGATATAGAGCTGCTGACCGAAGGAGAAGAAGGAAACCCTGTGCCTTTAAAAGTAGGAGATCCTTCTCCTATAAAACATGTATTCTACGTAATCAAGGAAAACAGGACCTATGACCAGGTATTGGGTGATGTTGAAGGAGGCAATGGTGATACCAGCCTGGTATTATTCGGTGAAAGGATAACACCCAACCAGCATAAGCTGGTGAAAGATTTTGTTTTATTGGATAATTTTTATGTGGATGCGGAAGTCAGCGCTGATGGCCATAACTGGACGATGGGTGCATACGCGAATGATTACCTTGAAAAGACATGGCCTTCCAGTTACGGAGGTCGTGGAGGTACTTATGGTGGAGAAGGTGAACGCGCCATTGCCAACAACAGGGATGGTTTTATCTGGGATCATTGCGCAAGAAATAATGTAAGCTTTCGCACTTATGGGGAATTCGTTTCAAAGGGAAAAGCAACCATTAAAGTACTGGAAGGACATGTTGCACCATATACGGCATATGACCTGAAAGTACAGGACACCACCAGGTTTTACCAGTGGAGAAAAGATTTTGATTCCCTGGTAAACATCCAGCAACTTCCACAATTAACTACACTAAGGTTTGGAAATGACCATACGGAAGGAATGCGTGCGGGAAGGCCTACACCATTTGCACATGCGGCCGACAATGACCTGGCGGTTGGAATGTTTATCGACCATATCAGCAAGAGCCCGGTATGGAAGGAATCGGTGATCTTTATCATTGAGGATGATGCACAAAATGGTCCGGATCATGTTGACGCACATCGAAGCACTGCATATGTTATCGGACCATATGTAAAAAGAAATTATGTTGACCATACCATGTATTCGACTTCGGGGATGCTAAGAACCATCGAACTAATCCTTGGAATGCCTCCCATGACCCAATATGATGCCGCTGCAACGCCTATGTGGAGATGCTTCACTCCTATTCCTGATTTCAGTACTTATGATCACCTTCCCGCAAATGTGAACCTGACTGACAGGAACCCTTCCAATAATAACCTTGCGATATGGTCGGAAAAATTCGACTGGTCGAAAGAAGATG
This sequence comes from Bacteroidota bacterium, assembly GCA_023386855.1. Lineage (GTDB taxonomy): Bacteria > Bacteroidota > Bacteroidia > Chitinophagales > Chitinophagaceae > Flavitalea. The sequence goes on from JAEWIW010000340.1 coordinate 4,985, forward strand.
CAGTACCTGACCTGGTGTTCAACGAAATTCTCTGGCAGGGTATTAAAGGCAAACCAGCCCCAAGGCCCGTGAGGGCTGCTTTCCTGAAAAGAAATCATAAGGAAGACCGCAATCCCGGGATGAATGAGGAGGATGATGATTAAAAAAAACAAAGGCTCCGCACTGCGGAGCCCTTATCAATTTAAACAACACTGAAAAATTATTTTACATCCCAGAAGATCTTGGTGGTATAAGTGTCTTTTGCTTTTACCGCTTCGAAATTCTTTGCGTTGAGCGATCTTTCTGCAGTAGGATACATGATCCTGGTTGCAATATTCGGGGCAATCGTTGAAGCATTATCAACTGTCCATGTCAATGTTGGCATTTTGGTTCTTCTCAATTCTGCCCATGCCTGGTTAGCCTGGCTGATGTTGAAGGCGATCCACTTTTGAGTAGCGATCTTATTGAGGTTATCAGTACCATAAGCAATCAGCGGATCATTCAGGTAGCTGGTAATCTCACTTTCGGTTGGTAATGTTTCTTTACCTGCGATCGGGCTCTTGCTGTTGATATAATAC
>JAEWIW010000348.1 GCA_023386855.1 Bacteroidota bacterium
GTATTCATAAGTATAATACTGGAATGCAGGGCGACCTAATACAAATGCATAGTTATCGGAGATATAATCGCGGCCCTCGTTTCCAAGCTTGGCAATCACGGTCTGGTTCTTGGCCAGGTTCAGTGAAACATCCCACTGGAATTTATTATTACGTGGGAACAGGTAACCGGTAACACCTAATTCATAACCATTACTGATCATATCAACCAGGTTCGACCTGATAGAGCTGTAACCCATATGCGGAGCCAGTTCTGAAACATATACCAGTCCGGATGAATATCTTGAATAAACATCAGCGTTGATATAGATCCTGTTCCTGAACAGTTCCAGGTCAAGACCATAGTTCCATTCTGTTGATTTACTCCATGACAAAGACCTGTTAGCGATCTTATTGAAGTCGGGAACAACTGTTCCGATTCCACCATAAGTTTTCACATCAAGCCTGTTGGCATAGATATTATTGATGCCTGCACCAATATTGTTGGTAGCAATAAACGAGTTGTACTGCAGCAGCGGATCAGCGGCTATGCTTCCTGAAGAACCATAGGAAACCCTGAATTTACCAAAGCTGATCACATCTTTCAGTGATGACATGAAAGGCTCTTCACTGAAGGTCCATGATCCTTTAACTGATGGGAAAGTCACCCATTTATTATCAGCACCGAATCTTGAAGAACCATCACGACGCAATACTCCTTCGATCTTGTACTTGTCTTTATACTGGTAAGAAAGGTTACCAAAATAAGAAAGCAGGTTGGAACGAACGATATCACTGTAACCGTTGATGTTCTCTTTCTTGAAGCCCTGTACCACGCGGATATAATCACTCTGCCCGCTTTCGCCGTAGAGCATGTTCATGTTCTGCTGGTCCATATTCACTTCAGTACCGGCAAGGGCAGTGATCTCGTGGATATCATTCAGCTTCTTGTAATAACTCAACACGGAATGACCGTTGAAAGTAACGTTGGCACTATTGCTTGATTCTGCATAGGATAAACCATTAGCAGAAGCAGTGGAAGGAACGAAATAATCCTTCTTTCCAAAGTTCGCAGCAACAGCAGCCTGGTTGTCCCAGGTAAGTCCATCCATTATTTCGTAACGGATGCCTTCATTCACGGTTATATTGTAAGTGCGGTTCTGGTTATAGGTATCACCCAGTTTTCCAGACAGCAGCGCCAGTTCATCAGGTGTTTTATAATACAGTGATGATGGGAGTTCTGTTGGACTGGTGGGGAAAGAACGCAGGTTATCTGATTGTCCACCCTGCCTGTCGAGGTAGGTCATACGGATAGAGAAATCATTGTGCAGTCTTTTCGTGATATCATTGGTAAGACTTGCATTCACGGTAAAGCGCTTGAAGCCGAAGCCAACCAGCACACCTTTTTCATCATAGTATCCAAGGCCAACACGGAAGGCATTCTTTTCATTACCACCGTCCATGCTCAGGTCAAAATTGCGCGTGATGCCTTTTTGATAGAACATATCCTGGTAGTCGTATGCATTGTTGAACGCGGGGTTGAATTTATCGGTAAGTACAGCGGGAAGCATATAACCTTCCACTTCCAGACCGTTGCGAACATCCACCCATGCCTGGTCGCCGAAGAGGCTGCTAAGGCTTTCCTTATACAGGCGGATCTTTTCCTGCCTTTCAGCTTCTCCAACAAACACTTTAAGTTTTGCAGGTTCGAAGTTCACACCATAGGCGCTGCTGAAGTTAAAGCGTGTAGCCCTGTTCTTCACACCGCGCTTGGTTTTGATGATCACAACACCATTGGCACCACGAGAACCATAGATAGCGGTTGCAGCAGCATCCTTGAGGATGTCGAGCGATTCGATATCATCGGGGTTCAGCGTTGCGAAGAAGTCGTTCTGGCTAACATCGAAACCGGCAAGGTCTTCAAGCGACATCGGAACTCCGTCAATAATGTAAAGAGGGTTACTCAATCCATTAACATCGCTGGCTGCAGAAAGGCTCGTGTTACCACGAATAACCAAACCGCCACCGGATCCACCGGGAAGACCACTTCTTACGATGGCCTGAACACCAGGTGCCTTACCGGCAAGCAGGCCTACCATTGATGCTGCGGGGATGTCTTCGAGGTCTTTGACATTAACCGAAGCAACTGCACCGGTAACATCTTTCTTGAAAACGCTTTTGTAACCAACCACCACTACTTCATTCATATCCTTTTTCTCGGAACGATGAAGTTTGACATTGATCACAGACCTGTTGTTAATTGGAATTTCTTCCGTAGTATATCCCAGGAATGAAACCACCAGCACTCCATTTGCAGGAGCGGTGATCGAGAACTTGCCTGAAGCATCCACAGATTTTCCAAGCTTTGTATTCTTTAGGGTAACAGTGGCACCATCGAGTATGGTACCATCATCGGCATCTGTAACCGTGCCGGTAATGTTCTTCTCCTGGCTATATGCTGCGGGGATACAGGCAAGCATAAGCATGACAAGAAAAGCGGGGAGGCTTAATCTTCGCATAAGCATTGTTAGTGTTATTTGTTGGCGTTTATTAAACAGAAACGAATATACATTTGTGAAATACCCGAACCCTTTTCTAAGGGTTATTCTTCGAAATAACGTTTCCGGTATCGTTACCGGTAAGCGCCTGCCACCTCGCTGGCGGTATATCCTACTTTTAAAAAAACAATCAACCATTCATGCGCTATCAAACCAACTGCTTTCTTCGTTTATGCATGGTCGTTATTACATGCATCATTTGGGCGGGAAATCTTTCGGCCCAAACCACGGCAACCGCGATCAAAAAAGGAGATGTGATCACTCAATCGATCAGGGTCAAAAAAGGAAATTATTATTTTGGAAAAATGGATTCGCTGGCAACCGTGCTGGTGGTCAGGGGAAATAATATCACCATTGATTTCAATGGTGCAGTTCTCTCAGGAAGCAGGCCCGGGGAAGACCCGGATAAATTTGAAGGTATCGGCATACGTATCGAGGGCGGCAAAAATGTGATACTGAAAAATGCGGTGATCCGTGGATTCAGGGTGGGTGTGCTGGCGGATGATGCTGATGGATTACAATTAATCAATAATGATCTTTCGTTCAATTTCAGGCAGCGACTGAAAAGTAACCGCTTTAAGGAAAACCTTAGCGACTGGCAGAGCTACCATCATAACGATCATGACCAGTGGTTAAGATTTGGTGCAGGAATGTATATCAAGAACAGTGATAATGTGGTGATCACCGGCAACAATGCTACGGATGGGCAGTGTGCATTACTCATGAGTTTGTGCAATGACGCGCAGATCTATAATAATAATTTTTCTTTCAATTCAGGGCTGGGTATCGGTATGTACAAGAGCAACAGGAATACCGTGATGAATAACAAGATCGACTGGAATGTTCGGGGTTACAGCTATGGCTATTATTACCGCGGGCAGGATTCCGGTGGAATCCTGATATTCGATCAATGCAGCAATAATGTATTCGCCAATAATTCCGCTACGCATTCAGGCGATGGATTCTTTCTTTGGGCAGGACAGGAAACCATTGACAATGGAACCGGGGGATGTAATGATAACCTGATTTATGGCAATGATTTTTCGTATGCACCAACCAATGCAGTGGAAGTGACTTTCAGCAGGAATAAAGTGATCAGGAATAAGCTTAAGGAAAGCTGGCATGGCATCTGGGGAGGCTTCAGTTATAATACCATTATTGCAGGTAATGAATTTGGCGGAAACCTTGCAGCCATTTCCATTGAACATGGCCAGGATAATATCATCCAGGACAACAGGTTTATCGCAGATAGCATTGGTGTCGAGATCTGGGCCATTCCCAACCGGAGAGCGGATTTCGGACTGATGAATAAGAAAGATACCAGGAGCAGGGACTACCTCATCAGTGATAATTATTTTGAAAATGTACCACTGGTGTATTCCATTAAGAATACGCAAAATGTAACGCTTGCGGGAAATAAGGCTACAGGATACCGAACACTTGAAAAGATCGACACGCTGGTAACTGGTCTTAAAAGAACTGGAGCATCAACTTCCTATGATTATGCTGCAGATAGTTTGCATGTAGCTTCTTTATTGAAGGATAAAAAGCTTGAAAATCCATGGTTGCCTTCAACACATCCTATTGGCAAGAAAAAGATCATGATGACCGAATGGGGCCCTTATAATTTTGAATATCCCATTTTATGGTGGACCAAAACCGATGCTGATGGAACCATGTATTTCGATGTAGAGGGACCGGAAGGAAAATGGAAAGTGAAGAAGCTGGAAGGCGTACAATTGAAATCAGCCTCAAGCGGATCCTTTCCCGGCAAGCTGGTGGTAAAGAAAAAAGATCTGCAGAACAATCGCCTGGATATTAGGCTGGAATATAATGGAGCAGCATTTACCGATCCATTTGGTGTAGTGGTTCCAAAGGGTAAGAAGTATATCTTCTCGCATACTGATCATTCGTTGCCAATGCAATGGAATGTAAGCTGGTACAAGTTTGATTCTACCAATGACCCGGTAAAACATCCCGAAGCCTTTCAACAACTTATTGCAGGGAAACCACTGCACACTGCACAGATGAATTCGCTGGATTATGATAAGGTAAAAGGAAAATTCAGGGATCTTCCACAATCCAGATTTGCCACCGTAGTGGAAACTGAAGTGGATGCACCAAAGGGCACTTACCGTTTAGGAGTAACGGCTGGTGATATCGTGAAAGTTTATATTGATGGAAAGCTGGTGATCGATAGCTGGGTTCCGGAAGCCATTAAGTATGATGCGGATTATTACAAGGAAGCGAAGGTAAAGCTCAATGGAAAGCATAAGATCAGCATCGTGCAGGCGCAGTATGGATGGTATGGAATGCTGGAACTGAAGCTAAGTGATTATTAAGGAGTTGGATACCCCGTGGCACGCCCCCGTGGCACGGGGGCGTGCCACGGGGTCAAATAAAAAACCCCCTCGCGGGGGTTTTTTCACTTAAATCAGTTGATCTTAATACTCTTGATTACCGCGGGCAACCACACCTGCATATCGGCAGCGCCCCGGTTATTCCAGGTGTAATATGGGATGGCGGTCACTTTCTTTTGCACTGTAGAAACCGATTGGCCATTATCACCAACAGTAAGAACCGGCGCTTCAAATTCAATGGTATTTACTCCACCCAACAGCGATGCATCATATTTGGTAGAGAACTTTGTTGAAGCCGGAACAACAAGTCCTTTATTCACTTCCGGGTTGTTTACTCCTTCAACGCAATACATCAGCGGGCCATACTGAAGCGCTACCCTGCCATCGTTCTGCTTTACTTTTTCATTGCTCACTACTCTTCTTACTTCCATCGGGAATTCAAATGTTACCACGTCACCTTTCTTCCAGGTGCGTTTGATAACAGCATAGCCTTCTTCATTTGCATATTCCACCTGCTTACCATTCACTTTCATTACAGGTGCTGTAGCAGCTTTATCCTCGTAACGGTACAGGGTTCCCGGAACAGGTTCTGAAAGCCAGCCAGGGATGCGCACGCGCAGTTCAAAAGCCTGCTTCTTTGATGGATCAACATTCAGCTTCACGTTTCCTTTCCATGGATAACCGGTTTCCATATTCAATGCAACATTGTTCTTACCTATATTTACATGGGTCTTGCTGCCTGCAAAAAGATTTACCCAGATGGCATTTGAAGAAGTTCCATAAATATAACTTCCCAGTGAGCTAACCAGTCGCGCGATATTGGAAGGACAGCATGCTGTACCAAACCATTCGCGACGATTATTATTTCCTGCAGAAGCAAGCGGGTTACCATAGAAGAAACGGTCGCCACTTAATGAAAGTCCATCCAGTGCTCCATTGTATAAACTCCTTTCCAACACGTCAATATATTTCGCATCACCGGAAAGCATGTTCATGCGCTGGTTCCAGAACACCATACCTACAGAAGCACAGGTTTCACAATAGGCCGTTTCATTAGGAAGGTCATAAGGCTTTCCAAATCCTTCATTGGTACCCTGCGCACCAATTCCACCGGTGATATACATATGATGATTGATCACATCGGCCCAAACAGAATCCATAGCCTGGATATATCCTGCATCATTGGTAACGGCTGCAACATCCGCTGCACCGGTATAGAGGTACATGGCCCTAACGGCATGACCGGTGATCTTGCGCTGGTCTTTTACCGGAACACCATCCTGGCAATAGTCAGGATCTTTCCAGTCGTCCCATATTTTTCCTTTACCATAACCCTTTCCTCTTTGTTCAAGGAACCAGTTGGAAAGCTCGAGGTAACGTTTATCATTGGTTTGATGGTAGAGTTTCATCAGGGCCAGTTCAATTTCCTGGTGGCCTGACACCCATGGCCTGTTCTGCAAACGGAAAGTTGAATCGATATGATTGGCAAACCTGATAGCAGTTTGCAGCAGCTTGTCCTTTTTAGTGGTATTGTAATAAGCAATTGCAGCTTCAATAAGATGACCGGCACAATAATCTTCATGCTTTTCCATATCGGTCCAGCGCTTACTGATGTCCGTTAGTGTATAATAGGTGTTAAGGTAACCATCAGGAAGCTGTGCTGCAGCGATCTTATTAATCCACTCATCGGCAATCTTTTCGAGTTCAGGATCGGGATGGTTGCGGAGAGAATAAGCAATGGCTTCAAGGGCTTTGTACACATCGGAATCATCGTAATAGATGCCTTCATGTTTACCCGAACGCTTAGCCGCTTTTTCGAAGTTGCGAATGCGCCCGGTTTTATCCTGGGTATAATTCACACAGGCATCAAGTGTTGACGTAGCCACCGTTTCCATCCTGGGTTTCCAGAAGGCATCAGTGATGGTCACTTCAGAAAAATTTACAGGGTAAACCTTCTGGAACGACGACTGCGATTGGGCCAGGCCAAAGGATGCAAAGGATATGGCCAGCGTTGCGATCTTCTTTTGAATACTCATGTTTTTAATTTTTCGCCAGGTATAACAACCCGGTTATTTTAATTCCATTTCAATTTTTGTTTCAACATATTTTTTCCCAGCCTGCTGAGGAAGGTCTAGTTCAAGGATGCTCACCTGCCCATCGGTCTTAATCACTGAAGCACCGGTAATTTTTTTCACAGGACTTCCATGATACACCCTGATCCTGCCACTGCGCCCGGGTAACCCGGAAACTATCGCCTGCAGTTTCTTTCCCCTTGCAGTTTCTGATATCACCTGCAATCCATCTGAGCGGTCACCCGGCTCGGGGAAGGCCATAAGGGGCAATATACCCATTCCACCTGAAGTTTCGATCTCGACCCTGTTCTCCCCTGCCTTTGCAGTAAATTCAAGTGATAGTCGGGTTCCCTGTGGCATCACCTCTATTTTAGGCTGTATTAATTTACCATTGACGCGCACTTTGCCCACTTTTGTTTGCAGTGGCAATACAGGGCTTAACTTTATTTTTACTTCCCTGTTCGCATTAAGCGTATAAAAAGTGTTTTTAACATCACGCTTCATATCCAAATTCACCAGGGCATCCTTCATGCGGATATTTTTTACGGAAGCGTATTTCCAATCCCAGGGAAAATAAGGTGAAAGACCAAGCGTATTGTTCAGCGCATCAGGCTTCAAGCCAAGCATTCCTTCTATTGCGGGTTGTAGTACCATAGTTTCACTCCAGCACTGGTGACTGCAAACTCCATTGGGTTTATATACATCACCATTCAGTGTTTCCTCGATACTGCCCGGCGACCAGTGACGGTATTGCAGCAGGTTATTGGTGATATGCTGGAAACCTGCACGGTAATGTCCTGTTTGATATTCCGATAGTGCCGCCCATCCTCCATACAGCGGCCATACCATACCTGCATGATAACTGCCTGCGCGGTATTTGGAACTGCTGTCCTCGATCATCCTGATTCCCCAGTCGGTAGAAAAATATTTATTACTGAACCTGGAACTTACTGCAGCGGCCTTGATGGGATCACTGATGGTTTCAAAATAAACCGGCACAGATGCCAGTACAGTGGCATCGGTCATGAATGAACCATCCATCATTAAACCATTATGAAAGAATTGCTGCTGCTCATTCCAGAACCGTTGATCGATCGACTGCTTGACTTTCTTTGCATCTGATGCATATTGAGTGGAATCATTCAAACCAAGATGACTGCTCATGTATGCAGCTGCATCAAGTGCTGCCGCCCATGTTCCGGCAAGATAAAACTCGGTATGGGTATTGAATAATGGACCGCCTTCGATCCATCCATGTCCTACATTGGTATTCTCGATAAGACCATCCTTATCCATATCGGTGCTATAGCAAAAATCCATCGCTTTCTTAATGGCAGGCCATTGCTTTCGGATGAATTCAACATCACCACTGTATTTAAGGTAATGCGATGCAAGCACAACAAATAAAGGAGTAGCATCCGAAGCATCATAATGTGCAGCGCCACTTGAAGTAAGTTCATGGTAGATCTTACCATTGATATCCTGGAAGCGGATAAAGGTTTCCAATGCTTCTTTCACCATGGGAAAATCTCCATAGCCATTGATGGCCATTGCACTCCATTGACCATCCCTTCCAAAATACCATGCATAGCCTGGCCTTCCGCTTATTTTCTGTGCTCCATTCCATCCACGTGCAGTGGTTCCAAAACCAGCCATCAGCGCTGTTCCCAGGCCAGGAGTGGTTTGCAGGAATTGGTCCGTTCTTGCCAATGCCCAGCGATAACCATTATTGAATAAGGTATCAGGCGTTTCAAAATAAAGATGATCTTTTGTCAGGGCCTCGTAATACTGGTGCGTTTTTTCAAACAGCGTATTGAGTGAAGATGCATTCTTTTGCAAAACACCAACAGCATCATTTACACTTTCAGTACTTCCTGCAATATATAGGTTGATAGCCTTTTGCGTGGCAATATCAAATTCAGCGAAAGCCTGCACCTGGCTTAAGCTATCTACTGCATGTATATTTTGATTTGAAGGCTTTGCACTATACGCAACAATAGTATTCAGGGCACCCTGTTGCCCGCTTATCAAATGACCATTAATGGAAGGGTCAAATGCATATTCAATGCTCCCGGTTGCTTTATGCGAATAGGGCCACATATAACGCAGGTTCGATCCGAATTGAACACGGAGCCTCCCGATATAATTTCCTTCAAATTCAAGGTGGGCAACACCTACAGGCTGGTCAAATGAAACAGTATATACTTCCCTGATGGTAGAGCCTGAAATTTTATATGTCCTGGTAATATAGGCAGGTGTTATTTCC
>JAEWIW010000049.1 GCA_023386855.1 Bacteroidota bacterium
TACCAGGGTGGTATCAATGGCGATAATCATCCCATGGCATGGTACCACAATTTTGATGGCGGCCGTGCATTCTATACTGAACTGGGGCATACCGAAGAATCCTTCTCAGAACCCAATTATCTCAAGCATCTTCTCGGTGGTATTCAATATGCCATTGGCGATAACAACAAGCTGGATTATGACAAGGCTCATAGCCAGATGCCTCCCGATGAAGACCGCTTTACAAAAACTACTATAACCGAAGGACAGTTCTTCGAACCCACCGAGATCACTGTACTGCCAAACCTGGATATACTTATATCACAACGTCGTGGTGAACTGATGATGTACAAACATGCCGACAGCAGCGTGAAGCAGGTTGGTTTCCTAGATGTTTACTGGAAGACCAGTACTCCGGGAGTCAATGCTGAAGAGGGTTTCCTCGGGTTGCAGGCCGATCCTGAATTTGCAAAGAACAATTACATATATATTTTCTACAGTCCTATCGACAGCTCGGTGAACAGGTTGTCGAGATTTGTTTTTAAAAACGATACGCTTGACCGTTCTTCCGAAAAGATCATTCTTCAAATTTATTCACAAAGAGAGATCTGTTGTCATACCGGTGGTTCAATTGCTTTTGGTCCTGATAGAACATTGTATTTATCTACGGGTGACAACTCCACTCCATTTGATGAACCTGGACAGAAATATGTCAACCATGGTTATGCGCCGCTCGACCAGCGTCCCGGTCATGAACAATACGATGCAAGAAGATCTTCCGGTAATAGCAATGACCTTCGTGGAAAGATCCTTCGCATCAAGATCAATCTTGATGGCACTTACAGCATACCAGAAGGAAACCTGTTTCCAAAAGATGAACCAAAAGCAAGGCCCGAGATCTATGTAATGGGTAACCGTAATCCTTACCGAATTTCAGTGGATAAAAAAACCGGTACACTTTACTGGGGAGAGGTTGGACCTGATGCTGGATCGGATAGCCTGGACACTCGTGGTCCACGTGGTTATGATGAAGTAAACCGTGCGCCGAAAGCGGGTTATTTTGGATGGCCATTATTTGTTGGCGATAATTATCCTTACCATGAATACGATTATAATACAGGACAAACTGGTCCTGCATTTGATCCTGCCAGGCCAGTAAATACATCAAGGAATAATACAGGTTTACAGGAGCTCCCTCCTGCCCAGCCGGCGTTCATCTGGTATCCATACGCGGCATCACCTGATTTCCCTCAAGTGGGAACAGGTGGAAGAAATGCGATGGCAGGCCCGGTGTATTATACCGATCTCTATCCTGAAGCCACCAGGCTGCCTGATTATTTCAATGGAAAACTTTTCATTTATGATTGGGTAAGAGGATGGATCAAACTGGTGCATATGAATGAAGATGGAAGCTTCAGCAAGATGGAACCTTTCATGCCTACCATGAAGCTTGCCGCACCAATTGATATGGAAGTAGGGCCAGATGGAAAGATCTATATTCTTCAATATGGAAGCGGATGGTTTAGCAAGAACCCTGATGCAGGTATTGCAAGGATCGATTACAATTCAGGCAACAGGCCTCCAACTGTTGGGGCGTTGCAGGTGGATAAAACATCCGGTTCATTGCCTATGCAGGTGAAGGTTGAAGTCAGTGCAAAAGATCCTGAAAAGAAACCGCTGACCTATAAATGGCATCTTGGGAATATTGTAAAAGAAACCAGTGAGCCATCGTTGACCTATACACTTGATAAAGCGGGTGATTACCCTGTTTATGTAGAAATCGTGGATGAAGAAAAAGCAACGGTAAAAAGCAATACCATCCAGGTTTATGCAGGTAATGAAGCGCCGGCAGTGAAGATCAATATCACCGGAAACAAGACCTTTTATTTTGAAGGAAAACCGGTGAACTATGAAGTAAGCACTATGGATAAGGAAGACGGGCAGGCTTTTGTTGCAGAGAATCTTTTTGTTTCTGTTGATTACCAGGAAGGCTTCGACAGGGCTGCGACCCAGGGCCACCAGCAATTAAGTGAAGCCATGAATGGCAAGAACCTGATGGAATCGCTCGATTGTAAGGCATGTCACAAAGTAGCCGAGAAATCTATCGGGCCTGCATATACTGAAGTAGCAAAGAAATATAAGAATGATCCTAACGCGGTAAGTTACCTGGTGAATAAGATCATTAAAGGAGGCGGAGGAGTATGGGGAGAAACAGCTATGTCGGCCCACCCTGATCTTCCCGTTTCTGATGCGAGGCAAATCGTAACCTGGATCAGGACCTTATCGGATGAAGAAGGAAAGAGTAAATCCCTTCCTGCCGCAGGCAGCATCACTCCTACTGCTGCTAAAGGCGCGAAACCCGGATCAGCATTGGTGCTTTCCGCAACTTATACTGATAAGGGCGGATCAGGTATCAAACCGCAAACCGGTTATGCTACAGCGAGCCTTATGAACAGCAATATGGACTTCAGGGGAATAAAAAATACACAGGGTTTTAATGCTATGGAGATGAATGGAAAAACCATGATGATCGCACCTAAGGACCAGGGTTATTTCAGCATTGATTCCATTGATCTCACCGGTATTCAATCAGCAGCATTCAGTGTGGGATGGCAAACACCACCTGTATCAGGATATACTGTTGAGATCAGGCTGGATAAGGCTGATGGCGAAAAGCTCGGGCAGTTCATCATACCAGGAAATCCATCGGCTAAACAAACGGAAAAGCCATCCTTCACACAGGTGAGAGTGAACATTACACCTGTTACTGATGGCCGCTTCCATAATCTTTACGTGATCAGTAAACCAAATGATCCGAAAGAAGCAAACGTGATCGCGATAACCGGGGTGGAATTTAAATAAACCTAAAGATTACGCGGGATGATCCGGATGCGGAGACCTGTACAAGCATGTATATGCGCTTTTAAGAAATATAGAGTTCGTTAATAAATAAAGCCCGTCGCATTGGAATGAACCATGTGACGGGCTTTTTAATGCAGAAGATTTTATAGAAAACTAAACATGTTCACTCACTACTACAGCGCACGATTAAGCGTTTTTCTATAGTAGATATAATTGATCAGTATGCTCACCAGGATTATGAGCAGTCCAAAGAATTCCCTTGTTTGTTCAATCCATGGCCTGGTGGCTTTCATGGATTGTGCGATGTTTTCAGCATGGTGCTCAGAAGCCCAGCTTACCACTCCATCTGGGACAACAAAAAGATATACTGCATAAATCAACAGTAGAATGGTGACCACCAGGTATGCTGTTGGGTAAAATTTTTTGTGGGCCGCCTGCCAGCAAAACCAGGCGGGGACAAGGTAAATCGGCATCCATAAATAAGGATCAGGATCATTGTATTGAAGTGCCGCTGATATGATAAACAGCACGCAGAATATGATGTTAAGGATCTTCATAAACTGAAAGTAAGGAACAATTTAATTTAATGATAATTCGAGGAAGACTTTCATGTATGCTCATTGACAGGTTCGGATAGCTGTTGCCAGCATGCAGGTAAAGATGGCTGTTTCCAGTAGGCATGGTCGCATGGCTGTTGCCTTTGTGCAGGTTAGAATGACATTAAAATGCAGGCAAAATGCCAAGGGGTGGAAATTTTACAAGGGATTCAACTTGTAATAGCGCCCATATTGAATTAAATTAACGGATACGATCCAGGTCCCACTCCCGTGAAATCCCCATTTTTTTTCTACACCATCATCTATCATTATAAAACTTGCACTATGAAAAGAGTTCTTTTTTTCCTTGTTGCAATACTGCTTGTCATTGGCGCAGAGGCACAGATCATCAAGCGGATTGCAGACCGTACCAAGAACAAACTGGAGAACAAGGCCAGTGAAAAGATCAATGAAGGAATAGATAAAGCAACGGATAAACCAAAGAAGAAATCGGGCGACGAGAAGGATTCAAAAAACAAAAATGGAAAGGAAGCAGAGGATGAAACATCGGACGCGGATAAGGATAGCGAACAGGACAGCGATAATACTAAAGCCACTGAAAATAAACCCGCCTCATTAAGTTCCTATTCAAAATTTGATTTCATTCCAGGTGAAAAAGTGGTAGTATTTGCCAACTTCGAAAAAGATGCCATTGGCGATTTTCCCGTTAACTGGAATACCAATGCATCGGGTGAAGTGGTTACCCTGAACAATGTTGAAGGCAAATGGTTCAAGATTGACAAGGAAGGAACTTTTCACCCTGAAGCGTTCACAGAAATACCCGATAATTTCACGCTTGAATTTGATATCGGGGTGAATAATGAATATGAATATAACAGTTCGGATCTCGGGTTGACATTAGGATATCTTGGACCGGATGATAAGTTTACCGATATGGGTATGTATCCTCATTTCAATACTTATGAAGGTATTAGGATGACCTTCCACCCTGCACATAATGAGAACGGTTATGGCTATGCGACGTTCTATAATGCTTTCAGGGGAAATCACCGTATTGATAATAAAGTAGATGTTGAAGACTGGAATCCCGTAAAGGGGCAGAACTTTATCCATTTTGCATTGTGGAGGCAAAATGAACGCCTTCGTTTGTATGCAAACCAGCACAAGATTTTCGATCTTCCCAAGGCATTTGATAAGACAGCAAAATTCAATGCATTGCTATTTTCATCAACCGGTATGAATTCCAAAAAGGATTATATGGTGATCAATAATATTCGCCTTGCAGTAGGCAAGCCGGATACCAGGAACAAACTTATCACTGAAGGAAAGTTCGTAACAAGAGGAATTCTATTTGATGTAAACAGTGATCATATCAAGCCCGAATCTTTTGGCGTATTAAAAGACATTGCCGGTGTGCTAAATGAAAACCCAACAGTAAAGATCACTATTGTTGGACATACCGATGCTGATGGAGATGATGCAGCAAACCTTGACCTTTCAAAGCGCCGTGCTGCTGCTGTGAAACAGGCATTAGAAAAGGAATTCAATGTATCCGGCGATCGTATTCAAACCGATGGCAAAGGAGAATCACAACCAGTGGATAAGAACGATACTTCAGAAGGAAAAGCAAATAACCGAAGGGTGGAGTTTATAAAGAATTAGAAAACGGAAGTTGAAATACGAAATACAAAATACAAAATACGAAATACAGGACCGGGGACCGTTGACCGGGGACCGGCAAGAATGGACCGGGTGCTTGAACGGCCGTGCCAAGGGCCGCAGGTCCGTGGTACGGCCCAGGACAAGTTTGAAAAGGACCCGGGACCAGGAAAATTGTGAGAAGGGATCAGTGACTAGTGATTAGTTGAAACCGGGGACCGGGGTATGGGATATGATTAAATTATAATGAAAAGGTTATAGATACTGAAAGGGCGTGGAGAAGCTTAACTTCTTACCACGCCCTTTTATATTAAAGGACTGATGTACTCAATCACATCACTAGTCACTAGTCACTAATAACTAATCACTGGTTTTTAAACCGCTTTCTTCTTAGCCTTCGGCGCAATGATCATCAGCATCCGCTTACCTTCCATTTTGGGTAAAGCTTCGGGCTGGCCAGTTTCAGCAAGGCGTTCGGCGAATTTCAGCAATAGCAGCTCACCTCTTTCCTTGAACATGATCGCTCTTCCCTTGATCTGCACATAGGCTTTCACCTTATTACCTTCCTTCAAAAAGCTTTCGGCATGCTTTGCCTTGAAATCGAAGTCATGATCATCGGTACCAGGAGTAAAACGGATCTCTTTTACTTCCGCTGATTTACTCTTGGCTTTCATTTCCTTTTCCTTCTTCTTCTTCTCGTAAAGGAATTTGTTGTAATCAATGATCTTACAAACAGGAGGATCAGCATTTGGAGAGATCTCCACAAGATCGAGCTGCTGGTCTTGTGCCATGCGTTGCGCTTCCTGCGTAGAATAAACTCCTGGTTCAACATTATCGCCTACCAGTCGCACCTGTGGAACCCTGATCATATGATTCGTGCGGTGTTCCTGCTGCTGTTCCTTCTTAAACCGGGGATTGAAATTACCCCGGGGTTGTCTGGGTGGAAATGCCATAAATTTTTGTGCTCCCCGCCCCCAGGGGAACTGTTTTCTTTTTTTGATTTTTAAATGTTCCAGGGGTATGGAACGCTACTCAGATATCCTGTTTATAATTTCTTCTTTAAGGCTGCTGATGAATTCGTCGATAGCGACAGTTCCTGCATCACCCTTACCCTGCCTTCTTACACTCACTTTACCTTCATTGACTTCCTTCTCTCCAATTACCAGCATATAAGGCACTTTGGCGAGTTCGGTATCCCTGATCTTCTTGCCTATCTTCTCGTTCCGGTCGTCCAGTTCTGCACGAATATCAGCTTTTTTCAGTTTTTCCAAAACTGTTTCTGAATATTCCCGGAACTTATCACTGATGGGAAGAATTTTCACCTGTAAAGGCGCAATCCATGTCGGGAACTTTCCCGCGTAATGCTCCAGCAAAAAGCCGATAAAGCGCTCATGGGTTCCCAGCGGTGCCCTGTGAATGATCAGCGGGTTCTCAGCAG
>JAEWIW010000071.1 GCA_023386855.1 Bacteroidota bacterium
ATCATGGCCTTCCCTTTTGGAAGAATATAATATCATGAAGGGAAAACTCTGGATTTTGGTGCCCTTATGGGTATTAGTTTTACCATATATATTTTTCAAATTTTTTGACCACAGGTAAAGTACTGGAAGAGAGGGATTCAACATCCATTAATGTCTTTATTAACGGTAAACCAGCAGCCATTAATAGGAAAATACCCGCATTCAAGGGCACATTTCTTTAAATGAATGCTAATTTCGCGGTTCGAAATTAAAATTTGATGATGGAAGAAGAATCGCTAAGGCCGAAAAAGGACAAGCAGGGTTTGGTTCAAAAGATGGCAGAGAAACTTGCTGATATAGCCAGTTTTTTTGCCCGCTTATTCACCAAGGCTAAATCGGTTTTGCCCGAAGATTCCAGCTTCCTTCCTTCTTCTGTAAAAACAAATATTCAACAGGCCATCCCATTCTGGATAGCCTCTTTTTTTGTCGGCCTGATTGCGGTTGGTTATACCAAGCTTTTCCTTTATGCCGAAACCCTGCTTGAATACCTGCTCGATTGGCAATCATGGCTGGTATTCATCATTACTCCCCTCTGCTTCTTTTATGCCTGGTTTTTTGTTCACCGGTTTGCGCCCAATGCCAAGGGCAGCGGCATTCCACAGGTGATGGCAGCGATCGAACTTTCCAACCCCAAACATGAAGAAAAAATCGGTAAACTGCTAAGCTTCCGTATCATGATCATCAAGATCGTTTCCAGTGTACTGATGGTACTTGGAGGTGGAGCTGTTGGCCGCGAAGGTCCAACTATACAGATCGCCGGTTCCATTTTCCGTATGGTCTATCGCTGGATACCCGCCTCATGGCCCAGATTATCAAAGCAGAGTTTTATTCTTACCGGTGCGGCAGCCGGACTGGCAGCGGCTTTCAACACACCGCTCGGGGGAATTGTATTTGCTATCGAAGAACTATCAAGAATGCACCTGAGGTTTTTCAGGACGGCCCTGTTTACAGCTGTGATCATCTCGGGACTTGCCGCACAGGGATTACTGGGTCCTTATCTCTACCTTGGATACCCCGATGTTGGACATCTTAACTTATCCGTTTTTGCTGCAGTTGGTGGCGCAGCCATACTAGCCGGTATCGGTGGAGCACTGATGAGTAAATTCACCATCCGCGTATTAAGATGGAAGGCGAAATTCAATATTACCCGGCAGGTGGTCTTTATTATTGGCGCAGGACTATTGGTAGCCACCATCGCCTTTTTCTTCAATGATGCCATTCTAGGCTCAGGAAAAACACTCATGAATGATGTGTTGTTCAGCAAGTATAAATACAGCAGCTGGCATACGATGTTGTTAAGGATACTAGGACCGATCATCGCATTTAATACAGGCGCGGCGGGTGGTGTATTTGCGCCATCCCTTGCAGCCGGCGCTTCCATTGGCTCTTATTTTGCCAGTTGGCTCGAACTGGTAGGAGGAAATGCCAATATCGTTATCCTTAGTGGCATGGTGGGATTCCTAACTGGAGTAACAAGAACTCCATTTACCTCGGCCATCCTTGTACTGGAAATGACCGACAGGCATTCCGTGATCTTCCATTTAATGCTTGCAGCCATGCTTTCTAATATTGCGGCGATCATGGTTGAAAAACATTCTTTCTATGAGCAATTGAAGAAAGCGTATATGGATAGTGATTAGTGATTAGTGATTAGTTGTTTTCTGACACTAGTCACTAATCACTGGCACACTGGCTTTTACCCGGTCCCCGGCCCTCGGTCCACGGTCCACGGTCCTTTCTTGCCGGTCCACGGTCCCTTTTTTTGTCCTTGGCCGTACCACGGGCCTTCGGCCCTTGGGACGGCCGATCGTGCAACCGGTCCACGGTCCTTTCTAGCCGGCCCTTGGGACGGCCGATCGAGCAACCGGTCCTAATTAAGATTTATTCTCCCGTTCTGTTTCTTCCTCATTTTGCTGAATGGATTTATCCCTGCTTTCCACCTGCACCGTTTTCACTACAACGGCATATTCATTTGGCCTGATCTCATTACCAAATTGAACTACGTATGCCTTAGTGAACTCAGCCCCGAAATACAGGATCATTGAAGAATAATATACCCAAACCAGCAGAATGGCCAGCGAACCTGCTGCGCCATAGGTAGAACCAACATCCGTTTTATTGATGTAAAGCGTGATGCCGAATTTTCCCATCATGAATAATACAGCTGTAAAAAGAGCGCCCACCATCACATCCTTCCACCTTATTACGGCATCAGGCAATATTTTAAATATGATGGCAAAAAGAACACTGATCACCAGCAAGGTCACAGCAAGATTGATAACATACACCAGTACAACCGAACCCGCAGGAAAAAACTCCTGCAGCTTTCCCATCATCGCTTCCACAATTGTATTGACAAAAAGAGAAACCAGTAACAGGAAACCAATTCCTATAACCAATGAAAAAGACCATAGGCGGTTGAGGACCATCTTCTTCCAACCCGCATCAGTCTTTGCTCTCAGCCTCCAGATGGAATTAATGGAATCCTGTATTTCGGAAAATACTGTTGTAGCACCAATAAATAAAGTAACAAACCCTATTACCGCCGCCACTTTACTGGTGCCACTGATAGCGGCATTTTTTATGATCTCCTGGATCTGCATCGCGGCACTATCGCCTACCAATTGCCTCGTCTGGGCAAAGATGGTTCCTTCCGTGGCCTGCTTGCCAAGAAATATCGTGGTAAGGAAAATGATCACAATGAGCATGGGACCCAAAGAAAAGATCGTATAATAAGCCAGCGAAGCACTGAGTTTGGGCACTTTGTCCTTCATGAAACCTGAGCCAGCTTTTTTGATCACCTTCACCAACCCCTGAATGGATACTTTCTCCATAAGCGCTTTTGTAGCAATCCCAAAAGAATTGTACCATTAACGCTCCTACTTTCTTTAAGCCTTCCTAAAGAATAGCATCATTACCGCTCCAACATTTTTCAAATCACTTAAACGAATTGTCCAATTAACGCTTTAACATCACCCTGGTAAATTCAAATGCCGTTTCTTTTCCCGCACGCATAGCAAGCTTAACCGGCTTTGAGGGATCTTTGATCTCAATATCACCGATAACAAAATCCTGTTCTCGATCATGATCTCTACTTTCAATTTTTTTCCATTCACCCTGCTTACCCTGTTGATCAAACACAGCCATTTCAATGCCTGCAGCATTCTTCATCTTTCCATGAATGATCAGCTTATAATGGTCGGCAGGAACCTCGTTGACCCTGATAGACAAAATCCCATTTCCACTTTCGAAATAACCATTGCCATCCTTTTGAAGCAGGTCGCCCGAATATCCAAGATGATCCATCAACCGGGTGTAAAAGGTAAGCGTGTCAGGAATAAATACTAAGGTATTTGAATTAGTGATGGTTAATGAACTGGCGATTGGTGCAGGAGCATAATACATGGCTACTGAAATATAATCCACTTCACGGTTATTATGATCAGGACCATGTTCCATGCTATGATAGATAGATTGCCCGAAGGGAAGCTTATCGCTGATATAGAACCTGTATCCACCTGTTCTGCTATAAGGCAGCGAATAATCAAGGCATCCATGAAGGTTGGTTCCTTTCTTTTCTACCCAGCCACCGGGCTGTGCATACCACCCTCCATTGAAATAATCTTCTGAACCAGTTCCATGCAGGGAATTAATTCCATCAATCACTGTTGAATCATCACCCTCGAAAAATTCTGTAAAATGAGTGAACTCGGTAGCCTGTGCCTGTAGTATTGTTCCCACATAATGTCCTTTACCCTTTCCATCTATGAACACATAGGGCGATCCCAGGGCCGGTTCATCGCGCTTCCAATAAGCATAGAATTTTCCTTCCTTATCCGTTGAACGCATTTTATCATCATAATAAACTCTTGCACTAATATTCACCGGCTGCTGGTTATGTCCCACCTTCCTGTACACTAATTCTACCCTTGCCTTGTTATCGAAAGGCATGGGAAAATAACAATACAGCATTTGATGGTTTGAACCAATCAACAGGCTTTTCATTGAACGCTCACCAAAGGCATACCCAAAAAAATCCTGCACCGGCACATACACTGCAGGCCTGCTTTCATCATCATAACTGATCTTAAGGTCTATATCCTTTTGTAACCCTTCAAATAATTTTGGATCATCGATTTCGATGCCGGTAATCCGTCCACCATTTCTTATTTCCGCCAACAGCATTTGCTGCCCAGGCTTTAAT
>JAEWIW010000076.1 GCA_023386855.1 Bacteroidota bacterium
TAGCGGCAAGAACAATATTATCCGTATTGATATTCCAGAACCGTTTAATGTCCTTAAATGTCTTGGTCATCCGTTGGGTGTTCTGTCCTTCCACTCCAAAGTACTGGTTATTGGAACTGTTCTCGAAAAGCAATGCATCATAGGTAGGGAAGTCAAGCATGCCGGTAATGATGGCATAAATGATCACTTCATTGGTCCAGTCGGCAAGCTGCTCATCCAGCCAGTCGCTCAATGGTGTAGATGAACATTCGGTAGGAACCAGGTTCAGCGCGCGTTTCACCATATCGCGGTATGCAGGATCAGCATCCGCCATCAGCGATAAACTTTTTTCCATTCGCTTTTCATAACCTTCCGGGAATGAACTCCTGATCTTTTTTAATTGTTCTACCTGTGCAGCAGTGAGCTTTGCAGAAGAGCCTCTTTCCATGTTGGATGCACGGATGCCGGAAAGGGCCGACTGCTCATCTTTGATGTCTTTCTTACAACCCGGAAGAATAAAAATCACTAGGGCAAGAAGCACTAGTAATGATCTTACTTGTTTCATAATTCTTTTGATTTAAGTGAGGTTTATTGCCACTGAAACGGAGTAACCATCGAGCTTCCGGAGGGTTGAAAAGAGGAGGAAGGGAAATAGGATCGAATGTTGAAAATAGCTTTTTCCTTCATGCTAACAAATGTTCGCTCGGTAGATTTCAAAAAAAAATTTGCCCGGGCTGATGTGGAGCCTATCTTTGTCTACCGAACAGGTGGACTAAATGATTATTTCGAACCAACATACCATGAATGCACTTAGGCCAATGCGGGCCTGCTGCTGCTGAAGACTTTCACCTGGTCATCACATTTCCCTGTAAAACGAAAAAATATGCAGAACGAGAAACAACCATACCTTGATCATTTACTCTATAAGTCTGGTGGACTAGCAATCCCCGAAGTATTGTCATGGTTAGCCGAAATGCACCCGGGTAAGGTGACGTTCTCCTCAAGTTTCAGTTATGAAGACCAGGTGATCACCGATATGATCCTGGCCAACAATATTCCCATTACCATTTTTACACTGGATACAGGGAGGCTTTTCCCTGAAACCTATTCTGTATGGACCAGCACCAACCTGAAGTATCAAACCAATATCAGGGCTTATTACCCGCAGCATGATCCTTTGGAAGAATTTGTAAGAGCGAATGGTCCCAATGCTTTTTATGATTCAGTTGAACTACGCAAGGAATGTTGTTATATCCGCAAGGTAGAGCCGCTGAAAAGAGCGCTTGCCGGCAACGAGATCTGGATCACCGGCCTGAGGGCAGAACATTCACCGGCGCGACAGGACCTTTCCATATTTGAATACGATGGGTCAAACAATATCATCAAGTATAATCCTTTGCTATACTGGAATACCGAAGAAGTAAAAGGATATATCAATGAAAATGATGTTCCTTATAATCCTTTGCACGATCGCGGTTTTGTAAGCATTGGATGCGCGCCATGTACCCGTGCCATAAGGCCCGGAGAGGATTTCCGTGCAGGAAGATGGTGGTGGGAAGAAGCCACGAAAAAAGAATGTGGCCTGCATGTACACAACTAACGGTCATGCATAAACGAAGAAAATCATTAACCAAGCAATTAAACTAAATAAGCATACATGAGTAAGTATCACCTGGATTATCTTGACCAGCTTGAGGCGGAATCGATCCACATCTTCAGGGAAGTGGCAGGGCAGTTTGAACGACCGGCATTACTTTTTTCAGGAGGAAAAGACTCTATCTGCCTGGTGCACCTTGCACTCAAAGCTTTTCGTCCGGGTAAATTTCCTTTCCCGCTGGTGCATATTGACACCGGTCATAATTTCCAGGAAGCGCTGGATTTCCGTGATAAGCTTGCTGCCGAGATTGGTGAAAAACTTATAGTAAGAAAAGTGGAAGATACCATAAGGCAAAAACAGCTGACAGAGCCCAAGGGGAAATTCGCCAGCCGTAATGCATTGCAAACTTTCACCTTACTCGATACCATTGAAGAGTTCAAATTTGATGCATGCATTGGCGGCGCAAGAAGGGATGAAGAAAAAGCACGCGCCAAGGAAAGAATATTTTCAGTGCGTGATGAATTCGGGACCTGGGATCCCAAGCGCCAGCGTCCTGAATTATGGAACATTTACAATGGACGTATCATGAAAGGAGAGAACGTTCGTGTGTTCCCTATCAGTAACTGGACAGAACTGGATGTATGGAATTATATAAGAAGGGAAAAGATTGAACTTCCTTCGATTTATTTCTCGCATGAACGCGAAGTGCTGGAACATGAAGGACAGCTTGTTGCGGTTTCTGATTTTATCCAGGTAGAAGAAGGTGATAAGATATCCAGGAAGAATGTACGATACAGAACCGTAGGCGATATGACCTGTACTGCTGCAGTGGAATCAAATGCATCAACACTGGAAGATATCATCCGAGAGATCACGGCTACCAAAACCAGTGAGCGCGGTGAAACCAGGATCGATGACAAGGTTTCAGAAGCAGCAATGGAAGACCGTAAAAAGAACGGTTATTTCTAAAGATGAATCAGGCCTAAAGGACTATTAAAAAAACTTCAATTTATTTTCATGGACATATTAAGGTTTATCACCGCAGGTTCTGTGGATGACGGAAAGAGTACATTGATCGGACGCTTATTGTACGACAGCAAATCGATCATGATCGACCAGCTGGAAGCGATAGAAAAGCAAAGCCGCAACAGGGAAGAAGGAGAGATCGATCTTGCACTGCTCACTGATGGTCTTCGAGCTGAAAGAGAACAGGGAATCACGATTGATGTAGCGTACAAATATTTCACTACGCCAAAGCGTAAGTTCATCATCGCTGATGCACCCGGTCATATCCAATATACCCGTAACATGGTGACCGGTGCTTCAAACTCCGACCTGGCCATCATACTTATTGATGCGCGCCAGGGTGTTGTTGAACAAACGCGCCGTCATTCTATCATTGCATCATTGCTGAAGATCCCGCATGTAGTGGTTGCCATCAATAAGATGGACCTGGTGGGATACTCGCAGGATGTATATAACAATATACTTATCGATTATTCATCCGTTGCAAAGTCGCTTGGTCTGAACGATGTAACCTTTATCCCCATCAGTGCGCTGAACGGAGATAATGTTGTGGAACGATCAGGTGCCATGTCATGGTTTGAAGGATTGCCCCTGCTTGAATTTCTCGAAACGGTTTCCATCACAAAGGATGTTAACCTGTCCGATGCAAGGTTTCCAGTTCAGTACGTGATTCGTCCACAGGTAGAAGAGTTACACGATTACCGTGGCTATGCAGGAAAGATCATCAGCGGCATTTATCGCAAGGGCGATGAAGTTGTGGTATTGCCATCCAATCTTTCCAGTACTATCAAGCGTATTGAAATAGGAGGAAAGGAAGTGGAAGAAGCGTTTGCTCCACAAAGTGTAGTGCTGCATCTTGAAGATGATATTGATATTTCACGTGGCGACCAGATCGTTTCCAAATCAAGTTTACCAAAGGTTGAACAGGATCTTGATGTACTGATCTGCTGGATGGACAGCAAGCCACTGGTGCCTGGCAATAAATACGTGTTTCAATTGAACAGCAGGGTAGTTAAAGCTATAGTAAAAGAAATCGAATACCAGCTCGATGTGAACTCACTGGAAAAGATCGATTCACCATCAAAGGCTGGGCTCAATGATATTGTAAAAGCAAGGATCAGGACATCCTCACCCATTGCATTTGACGCATATGCTTCGAGCCGGGCAAATGGTGGCGCCATATTGATCGATGAAACCAGTCATGTTACGGTAGGCGCCTGCATGATCGAAAATTAAATATCCATAACGGTTAATGATCAACGATGAACTTATGGCAATAAACAACTTAATACCCCGTGGTAAGGTCGCACTTGTTGGTGCGGGCCCCGGCGATCCTGAATTACTAACGGTGAAGGCTATACGCTTTATTATGAAGGCTGATGTGCTGGTGGTAGACAGGCTGGTGAGCCACGAGATCATTACAGAATATGCAAGGCCTGATGCATTGGTCATTTACGCGGGAAAGCAATCAGGGAAAGGGTATTCCACCAGGCAGTCCACCATCAACCAGTTATTGGTAGAGCATGCAAAAAATGGAAAGCAGGTGGTTCGTTTGAAGGGTGGCGATGTTTCCATCTTCTCCAATATCCTTGATGAATTGAAGGCATTGAGTGAAGAAGATATTCCATACGAGATTATTCCTGGCATCACGGCAGCATTGGGCGCTGCAGCCTACGCGGGTATACCGCTAACCGCAAGAGATCATTCTACCGCTGTACGATTCCTGACCTATTACACACCTGAAGTGCTCACGGAAGATTACTGGAAAGAGCTGGCCCAGACCAACGATACCCTGGTGTTTTA
>JAEWIW010000086.1 GCA_023386855.1 Bacteroidota bacterium
GTTAAAGAGTTTGGCGTTAAAGCTCTTCGAGGTCAGCGGGAATGAATACACCACTTTATCCTGCTGAACAAACTGGAGAATATGATTTAATGCGGGATCCAGGTTAAGGAACCTCAGGTTCACTGCACCATATTCATTGGTACGCCTTGTTTTGAAATTGATGGTATCGGACCTTAGCAGTTTCAGCCCATTGGTATCTTCTGCAAAGGCTTTATCGAGGAACAAATTGTAGGTCGTATTTTCTTCCCACTTATTTTTAATCACCACCTGTTTGCCGGTGGAATCGAGCCGCACCGTATGACCAGGCACTGGTTGGTAAAGTTCCGAGTAGAGAATGATCTTTGAAGAATCAAAATTTCTTAGCGGCACCTGGAATTGCAATTCAAGGTCTTCGAGAAGGTCCTGTGTATTCCCGCTAACCAGGTTGGTCTGGAATTGTAATCTTTTTATTTCCTGTTCACGATCGCGGTTAGCCCTGGAAGGCGTGGCGGGCATGGTCACCGGTTCCGGTTCGGGAATAGAGTCAATGAATGCAGCCATATTGATCGGTGGTCCACTGTAAGGAATGCTTACAGTGGTATCGAAAAAGGCAAACATGGTGGTGGGCGACATATACCTTTTCATACCGCTTTCATCCTTTAAAGCATAGATCGCATAAGTGCCGGCAGGAAGATTTGAAAAATGAAAATCGCCCTGCGAGCTTACCCTTGCAACATAGCGTGGGCGCAGGGTTGAGACCGCTGAATCGGCGAGGTTATTATGAAGCAGGACAAACATTGTACTATCGGCCTTGCCTGTTTCGGCGATCTTAACTGAGCCATCCAGGCTGAAGGAATCGATATGGTTGCCGGTTGAGAACATGTAAGAAAAGTTTCGGTAAATATTACCTTCATTTACATCACGCACGGCATTACCAAAATCAAGCGTGTATGTGGTATTAGGCTCGAGGCTGTCGCGCAGGGTAACAGTAACGGTGCGCAGTTTTGATTCGACCTGCGGAAGCTGGCTGGGATTGGGCGAAACCAGCAGGTTCTGGGTTACATTATCGAGCTGAACAAATTCATTAAAAGTAAAACTGATCTTTTTGGCCCTGAAGTTCAGGGTGGAATCAGGAGGGGTGGCATGAATCATCACTGGGGGAAGGGAATCGCGGGGGCCACCCGTTGGAGGGATCATGTTGGCGCATCCCGGCGAAATTATCACCGAACTATATAATACAATTAATGCCAATACGAGGGTTGCCAAGTGTTTCATCGGTTGCAAACTTATGATTAAGCAAAGGGTCGCGAGCAGATGGCAGGAAAATTCTTTTCCTTAATTGGGAATAATACGTAATTTTCACCGTTCATTAGCAGACCCAATCCCCATGAAAGATCCGAATAACCTAAAGGTATTCATCCTTGACGATGATGTATGGTATGGCTCCATGTTGCAGCACTACCTCAGCCTCAATCCCGATTACGAAGTCAGGCGCTTCGAACAAACCTCCAGTTTTTTCCAGCATTTACACGAGAAACCCGATGTGGTTACACTCGACTATTCCCTTCCCGATATGGATGGTGGGCAGGTGCTTATACGCATCCGCGATCTTCATCCCGATATTAACGTGATCATTATATCGGGGCAGGAAGATATTGCCACAGCCATCAGTTTATTAAAGAACGGTGCCTTTGATTATATCGTAAAGAACGAGGATACGAAGGACAGGCTATGGAATATACTGCTGCACCTGAAAGAGATCCAGGGGTTAAGAAAGGAAGTGGAACAATTGAAGGAGGAAGTAGGAAAGAAGCACGACTATTCCAAGTTCATCATTGGCAATAGTGAGCCGATGAAGAAAGTGTTCAACCTGATAGAAAAAGCCTGCAAGACCAATATCACTGTATCGATCAGTGGTGAAACGGGTTCAGGAAAAGAAGTTGTTGCAAAAGCCATTCATTATAATTCGGATCGAAGTAACAAGCCTTTTGTTGCCGTGAATGTGGCTGCCATCCCAAAGGAGCTGATTGAAAGTGAATTGTTCGGTCATGAGAAAGGTGCGTTCACCGGTGCTGTTACACGCAGGATTGGAAAGTTTGAAGAAGCGCATAATGGAACATTGTTCCTGGACGAGATCGGTGAGCTGGACATCAACCTGCAGGCCAAGCTGCTAAGGGTTTTGCAGGAGAAAGAAGTGATTAGGGTGGGTGGTAATGAAGTAACGCCGGTCAATGCCCGGATCATTGTGGCCACGCATAAAAACCTGCTTGATGAAGTACAGAATAAAACTTTCAGAGAGGATCTTTATTACAGGTTAATCGGTTTGCCGATACATCTTCCTGCATTAAGAGAAAGGAGCAATGATATATTGATATTGGCAAAACATTTTATTGACGCGTTCTGCAAGGAGAATGGAATGGAGAGAAAGATGTTGTCGCCCGATGCGCAATTAAAATTGAAAGCCTATTCCTTCCCTGGTAATGTAAGGGAATTGAAATCAATAGTCGAGCTGGCTGTGGTAATGGCCGATGGTAAAGATATATTGCCTGAGCATTTCAATATCAGCCTGAACACTTCTGTGAATGGGTTGTTCAGTAAGGAGATGAGTTTAAGGGAATACGAGATCACGATACTCCAGCATTTCCTTGATAAATATGATAAGGATGTTTTACTGGTGGCAAAGAAACTGGATATAGGGAAATCGACCATTTACCGGATGATCCAGAGTGGAGAATTGAAAACAAGGTAGTTACTAGTGACTAGTGATTAGTTAGCATCGTTCATTTAAAGCAGGAAACGTTGAAGAAAGAAGTTCAAAACAATTATAAAGTAAAGTACCCTATCACTGAAAAAGGAAATCAGGTATTATTGGTGGAGGATGTAGTGATGAACCAGCAGCTGGCGAAAGCCATACTGGAGGGTAAAGGTTTGGAAGTAGACCTGGCAGTGAATGGATTGGAAGCGGTAGACAGGGTAAAGGAAAAACAATATGACCTGGTGTTGATGGATGTTCATATGCCGGTGATGGATGGGGTCCAGGCAACGAGGCTGATCAGGTTATTACCTTCGGAAGCGCGGGCAACGACGCCGATTGTTGCGCTGACGGCCAATTGCAGCGATGCGGAAGTGTCGTTCTATCTTCATTATGGAATGAATGGGGTGATACCTAAGCCTATTGAAGACAGGGTGCTGAGCGAGGTGCTGGGGGTTTATACGCGGACCGGGGACCGGCAGGAAAGGACCGGGAACTGGCAAGAAAGGACCGGGAGCCGGCAAGAATGGACCGGGGACCGGGGACCGGGGACCGGACAAAACAGGACCGTGGACCGTGGACCGGGGACCGGGAAAGGGAATTGCACTACAGGGCAAGCCTTATACGATTTATCAATGATCCGTACGATATCTGGTGGCGATGAATCTTTTGTAAAAAAGATGGTACAACTGTTCCTTGATACTATGCCGGGGAACATTGAAATATTGGAGAAGGCAATTGAAAGAAAGGATTGGGAAGCGACCTGGAGGGCGGCTCATAAGATGAAGTCGACCATTGATTCAATGCAGATCGTATCGCTGAAACAGTTGGTAAGAGATATTGAAGGGAAAGGAAGAAAGGCTGAAGGC
>JAEWIW010000129.1 GCA_023386855.1 Bacteroidota bacterium
GTCCAAAAGCGATCATTTGGAGACTGTTATTCTTCATCATGGGATTGTTCCCGTTTCGATCTGTAGGTCCTGAGCCGGCAATGATCAGTGCAACAGGCATTGATTTTTTCCCTTTCGGTATAGTGAGCGTTCCTTTAATAATGCCGGTAGCAGTGTTCAGGGTGATCTCCTGCTGGTTGAAGGTACTATCCTGAAGTTGGTGGAATGCACTTTCATGTTTGTTATGTGCGTTATGCGAGCCGTCCTTCGCTTGTAACGCGATATCCTGTGCAGGAACAGGATTTATCCAACAAGTGAAAAAAACTATGATGATGAACGATAAGCTTTTCTTTAAATGGTCCATTGATCATGAATTATGCCGAGAAGATAGTAACGTTTGCCCATTTTTTTAAACACCAGTCGTAATGAGCGCCAGTCCATACCTTCATATTTTTTATCAAAGCCGGGAAAATGGTATTCGACGAATTCAGCACCAGGATATATATTCTCAAGATTGTTCATTGAATTTCCTTTGCCAATAAATCCATTCAGTTTTATTTGTGGAGCATGAAGAAAATCCACATCATATACAAAGCGGTTAATATACGCAGGAAAACTCATGATTATTTTTTCCCCCGAACCATCATAGCTGCCCCAGGATATAGCAGGTGGATTTTCACCAGTATATTTTAATAGTGTTGCTTTATCCATGACAACATCATTGAGCGTATCAACATATCCATATGGTGAAAAACGAATGCCATATTCGGGGTGTAAAAAATTCAGCAGGTATCGGGGATTATGCTGGCTGAAAGCGATCAAAACCTGCCTGGATAAGGCCAGTACAACCGAATCCTGTAAAGCAGCAGGACCCGGCGAGTTGATCTTTTCAATGGGCTCGCCAGGCGATCCCGGTGTTAAGGAATCCGTTGACTGTTCTTTATTCGCTTGCTCATATTCTTCTCCTGGGGCTATTGTTAGGCTATCTTTTCCCGGGGACTGCATTTTTTTATCATCGCTTTGTCCACAGGAATAAACCGAGAGCAGCAATAGCCAGCAAATGAAATGTTGAAATAATTTATGCAGCACGTCGAAGGGTTGAAAGAGTTCCTTTATATAATGTTTTTTTAGAAGGATCGAAACTGTTCCATGTACTGAACTCTATTTCATTATTATTAAAATGGATGTTGAAATATTCAGTATGCGGACTTTCAATATAACGCAGTTTGAGCATGAGCGTATTGGCATCTTTCCAGTAATAGGTTCCCGCTGTTTTGAATGCCGGAAGGCCGATGAACACTGCTTTTGCAGCACCAACAAGATAGGGTCCTTTCCTGCTGGTAGTATCAAAGGCCCAGTTGTCTTTTCCAAAATCAATGCTATGGTTACCCTTGCTATTTTGAAAAGTTACCTGAAGGCGGCCTTTTTCTTCCTGCATACTGATTCCTGTTAAATCCTTTGAACTTGAATCCAGGCTTATCTCCTTCCCGTCAAGCGAAATAAGAGAGGAGACAGGTGCTTGCTCACGAAGTTGGAGGTGTAGTGCATCAAGCTTGTGCTGAAGCGATTTAGCTGCTTTTTTATTTTCCGGTAATTTATCTTCCCTGAAAGCAGGATATAGATATTTCCAGATAAGATTGAATTCTTCCTGCATATTGGATGTTTCGGCAGTGACGGCGATCACCGCGTCTTTTTCTGGAAGCACAATGATGAATTGCCCAAAAGCGCCATCACCGCGATAGGAATTATTCCTTGAACGCCAGAACTGGTAACAATACCCCTGGAGCCAGTCGCTCGAATCTTTTTTGGATGCAGGCGCATCGGGATCCTGGTCGATCTTTTTGGTGGTCGCTTCTTTTACCCATTCCGCAGGTATGATTTGCTGGTCGTTCCATTTACCATTTTGTAGGTAAAGTTGGCCAAATTTTGCCATGTCTTCCGTTTTCAATCTTAATCCCCATCCTCCTGTATTAATGTTTTGAAGGTCCACTTCCCAATCAATACCATGAATGCCCAGTGGCTCAAACAATCTTGGTTTAAGGTAATCCATGATCTTTTGGCCGGTTACTTTTTGCACGATGGCCGATAGCATATAGGAGGCCATTGAATTATACAGGAAGGTTGTACCAGGTTCATGAAGTACAGGTGTTGAAAGAAAACCTTTGATCCAGTTGGAATCGGTTGAAACGATCTTACCAGTAGGGTCAGGAGCTTGTCCTGCAGACATGCTTAAGAGATCTTTTATTTTTAATTGACTAAGGTTATCACTAATGGAGTCGGGCAATTGAGCAGGAAAAAAACTTATGACTTTATCGTCCAGCCTGAGCAGTTTTTCATGAATGGCAAATCCAACCGCGGTGGAAGTAAAGCTTTTGCTTACGGAATACATCGTGTGCAGGAGTTCGGGCCGGTAAGGATTCCACCATCCTGATGCGATGACTTTACCATGTCGTAATACCATGATGCTATGAAATTCATGTTGACTGTTATTTGCAGCATCGATGAATTTAATGAGCTGCTCTGAACTGACGCCTTCCTTTTCAGGTGTGCTTCGCGGGAGGGAAACGGTTTGCGCATGTATTTGTAAACAAAAGAATAC